>CAYVMB010000109.1:0-1508 GCA_964452435.1 uncultured Gammaproteobacteria bacterium | reverse complement strand
GAGATTTGCGATCTTTACGGCCAAGAACTAATAAACTAAGACCAACCAAGGCTCCCACCAGATAAGCAATAAAAATAGCCGGTATTATCAATGGCCAACCCAACCAACTACCTAAGAATAGTCCCAAATAAATATCACCCTCACCTAGCCAACGGCCCTTAGATAACCAAAACTGCGCAGCAAAAAATAAACCGCCAAACAAAATTCCGCCAATAAGCGACTGCCAAGTTTGGCCGGCTAATAAATTAATCGCAGCCACTACAACTGCGCCAATTAATAACGGACTGACAAAAATAGACATCCACCAATAATCGCTCCAAAAAACCAACATCAAAACAATGAAACCAATTAAAGCTTGAGCTAAAATCAACCAGAAACGACTAGTTCCCATGGCTAGCCAAAAATTAGCCTCACCGCCCAAGTTAAGCCAGGCCACTGCCATAGCTGTAGCTAATAATAGGCCGCCAGCTAATTCGCTAATTAGATAATCTTTAGCAATTGGCTGATGACAATAAGCACAGCGGCCCTTTAGCCGCAAATAACTAAAAATTGGCAAATTATTTAACCAGCTTAGCTGATGCTGGCAGCTTGGACAATACGAACGACGCCTAAAACCCTCGCCGCTATAAAGACGATGCGCCCAACAATGAACAAAGCTGGCCAAAGCCGCCCCTAAGAAAAAACTACTAATTAAACCGATAATCAATAAGCTCATAGATATTTTTGCCTATTTATTATAACAATAATCGGCCAGCAAGACAAATGGCCAATTGAATTAATAAAAAATAAAAACACCGCTATTTAGCGGTGTTTTTAAACTATCAAGCAAGATTATTGATTATAGCCAATAGTATCTGGAGTAGCAATAGCGGTGGTTGATGGGCTTTCTATTTGATATTTAATAGTATAGCTAGCACCGTTACCCTGTGTCGTATAGGTGTAAATGAAGGGAGAGGTGTTTTTGGGGTCAGTGGGTACTTTTTGCATATAAACAGTGCCAGTACAGCCAGCTGTTGTCCAGCCACTGGTATTTAGACACGCACAATTGGGACCTCCCAATAAAACGCCGGAACCAGTTGGATAGGTTTGATTATTATCAAAAAACATCTCTAAAGCAGTGCGAATCTGTTTAATGTCTGACAAACGCCGAGCATCGCGCGACTTGACCCGGGCGCTGTTTAAAGCCACCACTGACAAGGTGGACAATAGAGCGATAATGGCGATAACCACCAATAGCTCTATCAAGGTAAAACCTTTTTTCATAAAAATAATTGAATTTATTATAAATTATTCCATACTAGATTGAGTGGCCGTTTTAGCACCGCCATTCTCTAGAACATAATTAATCGCATAGGTACTACTACCTGTGCCGACGCTATAGGTATAGATTTTATTGGGATATTGCGGATCATCCGGCACATTCTGCATATAAACAGTACCGTTGCAAGTAGTGGTGCCTGTCCAGCCAGTTGAATTTAAACAAGAAGAGCTAGCGGCTACACCTAAGG
>CAYVMB010000108.1:0-1592 GCA_964452435.1 uncultured Gammaproteobacteria bacterium | reverse complement strand
GTTGTCTTTAAAACTGCAAAAAGAAGCGCGTCCGGGATCCTATCTGATCAGTAATCAGTTTCATCTGCCTGGCTATGAACCAATTAAGGAGGTGCAGATAGGCTTGACTAGTTGGCTGAGAGTTTATAAGTTATAAATTATGGTGGCTATAGTTTAGCGGTAGAACAGCGGGTTGTGGTCCCGTCAGTCTGGGTTCAACTCCCAGTAGCCACCCACTAAATAAAAACACTCCTCTCCGGGAGTATTTTTATTATCTAGAAATAGTAGTTATCAACTATAATCAATTGGTGTATAATGTTGATATATTAAATTAACCGAACTCAATATCACATTATTGAAATTTAAACGAATAAAAAAGAAACTGTTGTTATTTCTCAAGAAGCTCAGAAAAGCTTTTACTTTAGTTGAGCTCTTAGTCGTCATCGCCATTATTGCTCTATTAGTCACCTTATCAGTGATAGCTATTAATAATGCTCGCGCCAAAGCCAGAGACTCTCGTCGGCTCAACGATGTTAAGGTTATTACCGCTGCTCTGGAAATGTATTACAGTGATTTTGGTGCTTATCCAGCAGCACCTATGCCAACAGGCACTCCAATCACCAATCTTTGTTTTAGTAATTTGGGCATTACTTCAACCTGTGGCACAATCGTCTACAGCGGCAAACTGCCGAGCGATCCACTAGCTGGTCAGAGTTATACCTATACCCCGCTTGAAAACGGCGGTTCTTATACCATCGCTTTTGCCCTAGAATCTAAAGCAGCTAACCATGAAGCCGGTAGTTATCAAGCAACTCCAACTGGGATTGTGGCGGTCAGCAGCACTCCGACAAATTGGACTTGTGGCGCTGACACGATTACTGATGCTAATAATAATATATATGATACTATCCAGATTGGTAACCAGTGTTGGATGAAGAAGAATTTAAACGTTGGAACCAGGATTGATGGCATTGTTCGCCAAGGAGATTATGCTAATGGTATCCAAAAATATTGCTATAGCGACAGTGAAGCTAATTGCGATACTGATGGCGGTTTGTATCAGTGGCATATGGCCACTGGCAAGGATCAGCTTTGTGACGATTTTGATTGTGCTACCCACCCCAACAACGCCTGCTGTACGGTGCCTACTCAAGGCATTTGTCCCTCAGGGTGGCACATTCCTTCTTTTGTTGAGCTCCAGACCCTAGCTCAGATAGCTAATCCCGGCTGTGATCTAAGTATGAGCAGTTGTTATACGTCTGGCACCAAACTGGAGTCTACTAGTTGGGAGGGAACGGACGATTACGGATTTACTGCTTTACCGTCCGGTGGACTCTTTTACTATGATCAATATGGAGTTACAAGTTATTATTTTGGTCAAGGTAGCTACACTTTATTTTGGTTATCGACACCCTATATAAGTGATCAATTAATGGCCTTTGGTGGCTATATCTATGGAGGCGACTCTCGTTTATATGGTGACGGCGCTATTCGTGCCAATGGCTACTCGGTTCGCTGTATTAAAGATTAGTTCTTGGTTGATAATTTGCTTTTTCCATATATTTTGCTATTATTTATTCATAACAGCCCCGCTTGGTGCTGATTTTATCTTT
>CAYVMB010000107.1:0-1622 GCA_964452435.1 uncultured Gammaproteobacteria bacterium | reverse complement strand
GCGCTTCTGGAATGTCAGTAATATCAATGGTAATCATATCCATAGAGACACGGCCAATCACTCTGGCCCGCCGGCCCTGGACCAAAACATGGCCGATGCTGGATAGTCCGCGGTCAAAACCCTGCCAATAACCGATCGGCACAATGGCTAGCCGGCCATCGCGCCACATTTTTTCAGCGCCATCATAGCCGATACTAGCGCCAGCTGACACTATTTTTACTTCAGCAATTAAACTGCGCCAGCTCAAGACTGGCTGCAACGGCAATTGTTCAGCCAAAAACTCGCGAACAGCCAAAGCTGGCCATAGACCATAAAGACCGATGCCATAACGAACCATATCCAATTGAGATTCCGGAAAAACTAAAGCGCCGGCTGTCGCCGCAGCGTGACGTAACGGTTTTTGGCCAAACTGCTTGGCCAACTGACCAGCCCGAGCAAAAGCGTCAAGCTGCTGTTGGGTGAACTGTGGAAAAGATGGGTTCTTAGCGGCGGCCAAATGAGTATACAGTCCTTCTAAAGAATTATGGCCGGATTGCTGTTGCCAAAAATCAAAAACAGTGGACCAGTCCTGTTCCATAAAACCCTGACGAGTCATGCCGGTATCTAGTTTTAAGTGAACCGCTGGCCGCTGATCAGCCGGCAAAGCAGCCCAGGCGCGCAGATTATCCCAGCTAGAAATCGTCACGCTACAATTGCTTTGACGCGCTTGTGCCAATAAATTGGGCAAAGTATAGCCCAAGATTAGAATCGGTTGGCTAACACCCGCTCGCCGCAAAGCCAGTCCTTCGGTAATAGAATCAACACCCAACCAATTAACACCGAGCTGGACTAACTGCTGTGAAAAATCTACCAGACCGTGGCCGTAAGCATTAGATTTGACAATACCCATCACTAAACAGTCCGGCCGCAAACGATCTTTGAGCAGCCGATAATTATTGACGATGGCCGCCTGGTCTAATTCCAGCCAAGTCCGCACTTCCATAAATATTATTTATTTTTTGACCATTGCAAATTCAAGTCAGTCAATTGGCGCTGATCAATCGGACTGGGACTACCCATCATCAAATCGCGGCCTTGACCGTCTTTGGGGAAAGCATAAATGTCACGAATGGAGTCATAATCCTTTAACACCATCAACAGACGATCAATACCAGGAGCATTGCCGCCATGAGGCGGCGCGCCATATTTAAAAGCCTCAATCATCGCGCCAAAACGGCGATCAACTTCAGCCTGTTCATAGCCGACCAAACGGAAAGCCTCATACATAATTTCCGGCTGATGATTGCGGATAGCCCCGCTAGATATTTCCACACCATTTAAAACCAAATCAAATTGGTGAGCAACAATCTCTAGCGGCGGCTGATTTTTTAAGGCTTCTAAACCGCCCTTGGGCATAGAAAATGGATTATGGGAAAAATCTAAACCAGTCGAAGTTTCACCAGCTTCATAAAATGGAAAATCAATTACCCAACACCAGGCAGCTAGCTTGTTGTCAGCTAAATTAAACCAAATTGCCAATTGATTGCGAATCGCCCCTAAAGCTTGGCAGACCGGCAGCCATTGACCGGCGGCGATTAAAACGGTTTGGCCAACTTCTAAATTCAAAGCGCCGACCAACTCTT
>CAYVMB010000106.1:0-1645 GCA_964452435.1 uncultured Gammaproteobacteria bacterium | reverse complement strand
CGGCGGATTATTTTGTATTATGGTTGGATGATTCCGGCGCTAATTTTTTTACATGGAGCTGGTTATGTTTGGCTGGCTTGGCGCCGTCGTCTCTTTTTCCGCAAACAGAAGTTCATGCTTTTAGCCATTGATATTCCTCGGGCCAACGAGCAGACGCCAAAGGCTCTAGAGAATATGTTGTGTTATCTCGCCGGTGCTCATGGCACCATTAATTTGATTGAGACTTATTGGGAGGGCAAGTTTCAGCTTGGTTTCAGTTTTGAAATTGTCGGTATTGACGGTTATATTCAGTTTTTAGTGCGCACACCGGTTGCTTTTCGTAATTTAGTAGAAACAGCCATTTATTCACAATATCCAGATGCCGAAATTGCCGAAGTTGAAGATTATATCAATACTGTGCCAAGTACTTTTCCTGACCCTGATTTTGATATGTGGGGGGCTGAATTCATCCCGGTTCAAATGGAGCCGGAGTTCAAACAAGCTCTACCGATTAAAACCTATAAGGATTTTGAATATCAATTAGGTCGGCCGGAATTTTATTTTAAGGATCCGATGGCTCCACTGATGGACCTGATGAGCTCCTTGCGGCCCGGTGAACAGATTTGGTACCAATTATTAGTTTTACCAGTGGCTGCCGACTGGTCTAAGATCGGTAAACCAGCTATTGATTATGTTCTTGGAGTTAAGCCCAAA
This sequence comes from uncultured Gammaproteobacteria bacterium, assembly GCA_964452435.1. Classification (GTDB taxonomy): domain Bacteria; phylum Patescibacteriota; class Patescibacteriia; order Patescibacteriales; family Patescibacteriaceae; genus UBA1359. The sequence goes on along the minus strand of CAYVMB010000106.1, from coordinate 952 downwards.
GATGAGCCAACGATTATTGATAAGTTTTTTAATTGGTTTTTGGAGATAATGAGCCAATTCAGTGAAATGATTTATAGCATTTGGGGCGATATTGAGAATAAGCCAGTCAAAGAAGAGAAAAAGGAGATTAATATGTTGAATCTGTTACCTAGCCAAAAAAAGCAAATTGAAGCTATTCAGGAAAAAATTTCTAAAATGGGTTATGGCATTAAATTGCGCATGATTTATGTGGCTCGTCGCGAAGTTATGAATAAGCCCAAGGCAGTTAATGGTTTTGTTGGTTTTATTAAGCAGTTTAACGCTAACGATTTGAATGCTTTAAAGCCGGACACTAAAGTTACCCAGACATCTTCTAATTATTTTTATAAACTCAGTCAGATTATTCGTAAGAAAAATAAGGTTATTAGAGCCTATAAAGATCGTGATGACACAGCTGGTCGCAAAATGTGGTATTTGAACGTTGAAGAAATCGCCTCGCTGTGGCATTTTCCGATTGAAGCGGTGGTTAAAGCGCCGTTAATTCAAAAGACGGCTAGCAAGAAGATGGAGCCGCCGATGGCTCTGCCGGTTGAAGATTCACCAGCTGGTGAATTGGCGTTGGATGATTTATTTAACTTAGACAATCAGCCGGCCGATGAGCAGCCAGCTGAATCGCCAGTGCCAGATGAATCAAGCGCGCCGCCGGTTGCCAAGGAAAGTCATCAGGCGCCGCCGCCCAGCAATTTGCCAGGCGTTAACGATTGAATTATATGAATCAAGAAGTTACGCTATTTGGAGAAACCACTTTTCGCAACCAAGGTTATAAATTTGGCATCAAGGTTGATGATCGCCGCCGCCACATGTATATTATTGGTAAATCCGGCATGGGTAAGTCTACAATTTTGGAGAATATGGTGGTTCAAGATATTAATAAGGGTCGCGGTTTAGCCGTGGTTGATCCGCATGGTGATTT
>CAYVMB010000105.1:0-1667 GCA_964452435.1 uncultured Gammaproteobacteria bacterium | reverse complement strand
ACTAGACTAGCATATAACAGATCGGAAATTAAATAGTAGACAATAACCCAGAATAAACTTAGAGCAAAAAATTGATACAAGAAAATTGGTAAAAAAAGACCCATTAACTGCGTAGCCGAATTAACAGTAATGCGGCTAAAATAAATCATCCGAAAATTATGAGTCAAATTTTTTTTGACCAATTTATTTTTAATTTCTCGTAGCATAGAAAATGAGTTGAAACTAATAAGCCTATTCTAGCATATCGCGTTCTGACCAGCCAGATAGCCAGTCGTCCAACATAGCTGCAGATTATAGCCACCAGTCGGACCGTCTAAATTCAATACTTCGCCAGCTAAATATAAATTGCTAATTATTTTTGACTGCATGGTTCTTTGGTCAACCTCAAGCAAATCAACGCCGCCAGCCGTGACCATGGCTCGACTATAATCAGCCAAACCGCTAACTTTCAAATTAAATTCTTTTAATAAATAAACTAATTGTTGGCGCTGTGGCCGACTAATTGAATTAAGTTGCTGACCGCCATCAAAACCTAATAATTCAATCATAACAGCGACCAGTCTTAACGGAACTAGCTGACCTAAGCCAGTCTTAAACGCTTTATTGCTAGAACTGAATTCGATTCGCAACTGCTGATCGAGCTCTTCAAAATTTAAATCTGGAAATAAATCAAGTCGTAAAAATAATTCTTGAAGCGGCTGACGATTAATCAGACTGCTAATATTTAGGCTGGCTGGCCCGCTCAAACCATTATCTGTAAAGATTACCGGCCCTCTGGCTGAGCAAATTCTTGTCTCATGATGGTAGCCGCTAATTTCAACATCAGACAAACTCAAGCCTTCTAAATCCTTAATAAATTGGTCTTGTAAAACTATTGGCACCAAGGCTGGCCGTGGCTCAATAATCTGATGACCCAATTGACGCAGCCACTCATAGGCCTGACCAGTTGAGCCAGTACTTGGATAAGCTTGACCACCAGAACAGATAATAAATTTATCAGCTTTGATTTCTTGACCATCAGCTAAAATTAATTTTTCAAGCTTATGATCAACACTTGTTAACTGCTTAACTTCTGATCCCAATCGAATATCGACTCGATATTCTGATAAATAATCGGTTAAAACTTGTAAAACTGACTGAGACTTGTCAGTGGCCGGAAAAACTCGACCATCATCTTCTAGCTTAATAGCTAGGCCGCGTTGATTAAAAAAGCTAATTACCTCATCTGGCCCAAACTTACTTAATCCAGATAATAACCATTGACCATTGCGGCCAAAGCTAGTGGCTAGCTGTCGATTGTCATGCTGGTTAGTCAAATTACAACGACCACCACCGGTCATGAGCAGCTTAATACCTAGCTGATTATTTTTTTCTAACAAAATAACCTTAGCGCCTAATTCCCCGGCTCGCCCAGCGGCCATTAAACCAGCTGGACCGCCGCCAATAACGGCAATATCATAGTTCATAAATTAAAATTCAACTTTAATACCGGTGTCGGTCAGTAGCGACAAGACTTCAGGATAAGCAAAATGAGCCTGTTTAAGTTTGTTATTGCCCGGGCTAATGGCGTAATTATGAGCTCCGACAAAATTGGCTCGTTCTAAATTAGTCAATTGGAAACGACTATTTAATAAATCTGAACCAGAAAAATCAGCCCCACTTAAATT
>CAYVMB010000104.1:0-1674 GCA_964452435.1 uncultured Gammaproteobacteria bacterium | reverse complement strand
CTTAACTCCCCGATTTCGGCCAAGTTCTTTAATCTTTCTTGATATAATTTAGCTATTTTTAGGCTAAAATTAAACTCTTTTTTTGATTTTTCAGTGGTTAAAGCCTGATTGTCGGTTAAATAAGGAATTAATAATTCGGTTAGCTTTTCAGCGGGCAGTTGGCGCAAATGATAGCCGTTGAGAAAATTTAGTTTGTCTAGGTCAAAAATTGCCGGGCTACTGTTGATTTTGTGATAATCAAATTGACTGATTAAATCTTCCCAGCTGGTAAAAAGTTCTTGTTCGCCTTGCGGATGCCAACCCAAGAGGGCGCAGAAATTAATTAAAGCTAAGGGCAGGTAGCCTTTGTCTAAAAATTGTTCGACAAAGACATCACCCTGGCGTTTACTGAGCTTGCCACCGTCTTTATTGAGTATTAATGGTAAATGAATGAACTCGGGCGGTGTCCAGCCAAAGGCTTGATAGAGTAGAATGTTTTTAGGCAGTGAAGGTAGCCATTCAGCGCCGCGGGTAACATGGGTGATTTCCATTAAGTGGTCATCAACCACGCTAGCTAGCTGGTAAGTTGGAATGCTGTTGCTTTTCATTAAGACCTGGTCATCAAGGTCGGCTGCCGGAAAAGTAATGGAACCGCGCAAGGCGTCAATCACTGTTACCTGGCCTGTGGTCGGCATCTTCTGGCGAATAACATATTTTTCACCGGCCGCTAAGCGCTCGGCGACTTCCTTGGCACTTAGTTTACAACAGGCTCGATCGTAGCGTGGGGGTAGATGATTAGCGGTCTGGTCAGCGCGTAATTTTTCTAGACGGTCTTCGCTGCAAAAACAATAATAAGCTTTGCCGCTATCGATTAATTTTTTAGCGTAATGCTGATAAATATCTAGGCGTTCAGTCTGGACATAAGGGCCGTAGCCGCCGCCAATATGCGGCCCCTCGTCAAATTTAATGCCCAGTTGGGCTAATACTTTAATTAGGTTCTCTTCAGCTCCCTTAACCTGGCGCTTACTATCGGTGTCCTCAATTCGTAAAATAAAATGGCCATGTAATTGTTTGGCAGCTAAATAGCCAAAAACAGCAGTGCGGAGGTTGCCAAGATGAAGAAAGCCAGTTGGTGATGGAGCTAAACGTAAGCGAGGTGCGGACATAGCAAGTGGTAGAATGATTAATTACCCTTATATTATAGCTAATTGGCTAGTTATTGGCAAACTTAGTTGACAAAACTATTGGTTTTAGTAAGATAATGTCATTCTGTCAAGAGTAAGGAGGTCCCATGAGGAAAGTTTTTTGTACTTTAAGTCTGCTGGTTATCAGCCTAGTGTTGATTGGTCAGCAAACGACAAATTATCGGGTCAATTTTCAACGCCAGTCCCGGTGCTACCCAGACGTTGTTTGGTATGGCACAACTGGTGGTCTCTATGAGGCTCATCATTGCGCCGGCTTGGCTGACCGCAATCAAGTGCAGTCTCGTGATAACGAGATTGTCATTAGCAACGTCGTTGATTTATATGAGGAGCTTGGCTCTTTGTATAATACTGTCCTGGTGGCTATCTACGATGCTCAAAACTACCAGACTTTTGCAGTAGATACTGGCCATGTTTTTCAGGTCAGCACTCCCAAAACCATCACCAGATTAGCCTGGGATAAACTTAAAAAGGACGGCCTTAAATAGCCGTC
>CAYVMB010000103.1:0-1678 GCA_964452435.1 uncultured Gammaproteobacteria bacterium | reverse complement strand
CTTGCTTTATTGTAGCCTCGGCCTGACTGCGTGTCAAACCAATTAAACTGCCAGTTAAAACAAAGGTTTTACCAGCCAATGAATTACTAATATTGGCCTGGTTTTGCCACAACAAGGTAATACCTTTTTGAGAGAGACAATTAATTAGCTTGATATTAATCGGTTCCAAAAACCACTCCGCTAAAAATTGAGCCACTTTTGGACCAACATCAGGCAGGGTCTGCCATTCTTCTAAAGATAATGTCTTAGCTACAGCCACCAGCTGATCGGGTTGAAAATTAATAGCAGCTTGCGACTTGTTCAAACGGCTAACTAAAAAATTAGCAATAACTCCAGCTGACTCCTGACCAACCTGTCTAATACCAAGCCCATAAATAAATCTTTCAAAAGACAAAGTTTTTTGCTGATTAATTACTGTAATTAAATTATGGGCCGATTTATCGCCCAAACCGGGTAATATTTTTAATTGATCAACTGTTAGATCATAAAAATCAGCGATATCTTCTACTAACCCCTGGTCAACTAGCTGTTCAATAATCTTAGGACCAAAACCATCCCAATCAGCAGCTCCCTTGCTAGCCCAGTGACGCAAGCGCCTTAGATTAACTGCATAACAATTTTTATTCGGACAATAATAAGCCACTTGATCGGCCGCTTTTTCTATTAAGCTATTACAAAATGGGCAATACCTGGGTGGGGTAATCTCTTTTTCTTGTCCGCTGCGCAATTTGGGCAAAACTTCAACAATCTTAGGAATAACATCACCGGCTCGCTCTAAGATAACTGTGTCGCCAATTAATAAACCCAATCGCCCTATTTCATCAAAATTATGTAAAGTTGCCCGAGCAATTGTCACTCCACCAACCTTAACCGGCTTAAGCACGGCTGCCGGAGTCAAAACGCCGGTTCGTCCAACTTGCCAAACAACATCTTTAATTATAGTCGTGGCCTGAAGAGCACTAAATTTATAGGCCATCATATAACGCGGCGCTTTGCCAACTACACCTAATTCTTCCCACAAGCTTAAGTCATTATATTTGACTACTGTACCGTCAATTTCAAAAGGTAAAGACTCTCTTTTCTTCTCAATTTGACGATAAAATTCAAAAACTGCCGACAAGTTTTGGCAAACTTGATTTTCAGGCAAGGTCTTGAATCCTAATAAATTAGCTAGTTTATCAGCCTGATCGCGCCTAACTATCAAACGATCTCGTGGCCAATCTTCTATTAACAAATCGTAGGCATAAAAATCCAATTGACGCTCCGCTGTAATTCGCGGATCCAATTGTCTAATTGACCCAGCAACCGCATTACGAACATTGGCCAGTAACGGTTTACCTAGGGCGGCATAGCGCTGATTTATTTTAGCTAAAGTTTTTTTAGCCAAGACTGCTTCGCCGCGAATTTCAATAGTCCCGTCAACTAAAACTTTTCTCAAAACAAGTATCCCTGCTTTATCTAAACCAATATTTAACAACTCTTGATCGGTCGGCTGACGCAAACGCAAAGGTATACTATTAATGGTTCGTATATTGGTCGTCACATCCTCACCAACCTGACCATCGCCCCGTGTCGCCCCTTGGATTAGCAAGCCTTGTTCATACTTTAAACTAATAGCCAAACCATCTAGTTTAAGTTCAGCGTAATAATTAGCAGTCAAAACTCTTTTTAAAAAATT
>CAYVMB010000102.1:0-1721 GCA_964452435.1 uncultured Gammaproteobacteria bacterium | reverse complement strand
AGCTAATTCTGGCGATTTAGGTGATTTTAGTACTAGTTTGCCAGGTCGCCATAATGTTAGTAATGCTTTAGCTGCTCTAGCGGCCAGTGTGGAATTGGGCTTGCCGCTGTACAAAATTAGAGAAGGAATTGGCGAATTTACTGGCACTGCTCGGCGTTTAGAAGTTTTGGGTCAATTTCAAGGTGCTACAATTATTGATGATTATGCCCACCATCCGACCGAGATCAAGGCTAGTCTGACTGCTTTGCGGCAGCAATATACCGATAAAAAATTAAGGATATTTTTTCATCCTCATACTTTCAGCCGCACCCTAGCTTTGTTAGATGATTTTGCTGATAGTTTTAACGAAGCCGATGAAGTCGGCATCTTAAAAATCTATGGTTCGGCTCGTGAGGTGGTTGGCAGTATTTCCGGTCAAGAATTAGCCCAGCGGATTACTGCCAGCCGTGCTAAATTGGGACTGAAAGATAAGGTAGGCTATTTTAAGGACATGGCCGAGCTGAACACATATTTGCGTCAATCAGCGAAAAGCGGTGAAATTATTGCTTTAATGGGAGCTGGCGATATTTTTAGAGTCGGTCAGCAATTGTTAGCTAAATAAAACTTTAAATATGAATCAGCGACCAGAATTTGTTCAAGAAAATGTCCAACTAGCACCATTGACGACTTACCAGATTGGCGGACCAGCTCAATTTTTGGCCAAAGTTAATTCTTTGGCAGAATTAATCCAGGCGATTGACTGGGCGGTGTCCGTTAATTTGCCAATTCATTTTTTGGGCGGTGGTAGCAATTTGTTAATTAGTGATCAGGGGGTGACTGGACTAGTCATTACTTTAGCAGCATCAGAGCCGATATTTATTGACAAGACAGTAGAGGTGGGGGCTGGTTATATTTTATCTAAATTGGTTATAGTGGTCATTGAACAGGGCCTGAGTGGTTTAGAGTGGGCGGCTGGTATTCCTGGTCAAGTGGGTGGTGCAGTTCGGGGTAATGCCGGTGCTTTTGGCGGTTGGTTAGCCGAAAGTATTGTTGAGGTTACGGCCTATAATACAAAAACCAAGCAGACTGAAATTATTGCAGCCGAAGACTGTCACTATGATTATCGTCACAGTATTTTTAAAGATCGGCCGGAATTATTGATTTGGTCAGCTAAATTAGCCCTGGAGTCTGGCAGTAAAGCCGAATTGCAAAAGATAGCTGAAGAACATCGGGCCTATCGGCGACAACGCCATCCGTTGTTGCCAAGCGCTGGCTGTATTTTTAAAAATCCTTCAGTTGATGAAGTAATTAAAAATGCACCTGATTTATATCAGGCTGCTCAAGCTGTTGGAGCAATAGGTCGCGGGGAAGTGCCGGCCGGCTTTATCATCGCCCAAGCGGGATTGGCTAGTTACTCCATTGGCCCAGCCCAGGTTAGTCCGCAGCATTCCAATTTTTTGGTTAATAATGGCGGTGCTACGGCCGAGCAGATGAGACAGCTGATTGATTATATACAAACTGAAATTAAGCGTCGTTATAATTTAGAATTAATTCCGGAAGTGGCCTTGTGGCCATAATATTATGGGTTAATAAAATTAATAAGGTGGCAGTTCGTTTCAGTTGATTTTTTAACCATATTTGCTATACTAAGCTCAGGCTTTTGGCCTGAGTTTTTCTATCTATTTTGGAATTTTTCATGTTTATAAATCGCATTGCTATTGACCTGGGAACAACCTATACTT
>CAYVMB010000101.1:0-1729 GCA_964452435.1 uncultured Gammaproteobacteria bacterium | reverse complement strand
TCTCGGCCGGCCGATTAGCTAAATCACGGGGCCAACCAATAATCAATTGGTCAACCTTTTCCCGCTGAATGACTTTTTCCACTTCTAACCAATTAGCTACTCGACCATAGGGCAGGGCTAATTTAGTCTGATTATCACCAATGGCTAAGCCAATTTTGCTGGCTCCCCAATCAACACCTAAATAAATTAGGGGCTCAATCATTGTGGTAGAGTTAAAATCTGTTGACCAGTAGCCGTAATAGCGATGGTATGTTCAAAATGGGCGCTCCAGCTGCCATCAATTGTCTCAAAAGAAAAACCATCGCGGCCAACGGTAATTTCTGGACTACCCAGACTAATCATCGGCTCAATAGCAATAACCATACCGGGCTTAAGAACAATGTCTTGTTCACCATATTGATTGCAGACATAATGAGGAATCTGCGGATCTTCGTGAACGGCCAAACCAACACCATGACCAACTAAATCTTTAACAACACTAAAACCCTGCTTTTCCACAAAGGGCTGGATAGCTTGAGCAATCTGCAATAAAGTATTGCCAGGCAAGGCTTGGGCTATAGCTAATTGCAATGATTGCCTGGTAGTATTAATTAATTTTTGAGCTACTTGGCTAACTTTGCCAACTGGAACTGTTACGGCCATATCAGTAAAATAACCACCATGCGGAGCACCAGAATTAATTGGCCAATCAGCGATTACTCCTGATTTTTTTAATGGATATTCCATGCCTAAATCTAGGCCAATAATATCACCAGATTTCAAAATCCGCCCTGGTATTGCCGGACCATGAACAATCTGCTGATTAATAGAGGCACACAAAGCAGTAGGAAAAGCTCGGCCGCGACGACTAGCTTTATAGCCCTTGAAAGCTGGTGCACCGCCTGCCTCGGAAATTAATTGCAATAATAATTCTTCTAAATCAGCTGTGGTCAAACCTGGGCGGACAGCGGCAGCCAGTTGAGCGGTAATCTGACCTAATTTCTGGCCACCTTCGCGCAATAAAGCAATTTGTTCAGGATTCTTATAACGAATCATACAATCTCCGGCTTTAACTTGAGAAAACCACGTTCTTGCAAGGCTAATAAAATATCATCATGGACAGCCTCAATATCTTTCTCGCCCTTAATCATCACTAATTCACCAAGCTGCCACCATAAAGCCACCAGCGGCCCCATGGTTCTTTGATAAAGAGCTAGACGATCTTTGATAACCTCAGGACTATCATCAGACCGCTGCTCTAAGGCTGTCTGACAATTATCACAAATACCTAACTGTTGGCTGGGTTTATAGGTTAAATGATAACCGGCTCCGCATTTTGGACAAAAACGACGACCGGATAAACGATTATACACTTCAGCCTCACTAACTCCAATCTCAATAGCACAACTTTGATCATCGCGACTAATAATCTCATTATAGAAATGTTCAAACTGAGCCTTGTTGCGAGGATAACCATCTAAAATAAAACCGCGCTGGACATCAGGTTGAGCTAACCGCTTAGCCAATAAATCGTTAATCAAGTCATCACCGACTAGCTGCCCCTCACTCATAGCCGCCTTATATTGACCATCAAGCTGGTTTTGACTGCGCAGTAAATCGCCAGTCGAAATGGCTGGCAAAGCTAATTGCTTAGACAAAATAGTAGCCTGTGTCCCCTTACCAGAACCAGGAGAGCCGAAAAAAAACAAAATTAGTCTGGCCATAGCCAAAATTTATTAATTTAACTCTT
>CAYVMB010000100.1:0-1791 GCA_964452435.1 uncultured Gammaproteobacteria bacterium | reverse complement strand
TTGGTGACAATAATCACCGGTTGTTCATCAACAGTTTTCTCCGCTGGAGCCGTTACTATAGTGGTTGACGCCAGTTGTTGGGCCTTGATAGTCAATTCAATCCGATTAACATCTAAATTGGTAAACTTAATCATCAGATCGTCAGCCTTATCGTTATCTAAATCAAAATATTTGATCTCACCCAGTTTAAGCTTAGCGATCAACGGATCGGACTGAATAGTTAGGCCGACCTCCTTACTGTTTAAGTCCAGGTTATCAATGGTCAGCTGATGATCTTGGGCGCGGCCAGCACTCAATATCTTAAACAGCGCCTTGGAGCCAACATAGCCCAAGCAATTAACGCCCCGATCATCAATAATACCAATATCGCTAGTTTGACCCATGCCAATAATCTTATCTACAGCTCCGGCACCAATACCAGCTGGCAACGAGCTGGAGCTGCCGCCAGAAGAAGGTATTCTTTCAAAAATGGCGCTAACGGTTATGTTTTGATTGATGTCAGTATCAGTTCTCGGATTGTCGGTGCTGTTGTCACTCCAGCGGACAAAACGATAACCGCTGTTAGGTGAAGCTGAAACCGCTGAGCCATCGCTATTGTAGACAACGCTCTGACTGGAGCTGCCAATGATTATGCCGCCCAAGCCAGCGCTATAAGTCAAGGTAAAAACAGCATTAGGGTCAGGCACAAAATTGGCTATAATAACAAAATTGCCATAGATCTCACCGTCTGATCTTTCAGGATTTTCATTGCCATCACTCCAACTATCAAATTTATAATTAACCGCCGGGACTGCCTCAACTGGCTCAGGATTGATATCGGCACCAACCCGTTGGACCACCGGCCCTTCAATTGAACCATTGCCTTCGGCCAAATATTCAATAACATAAGGAGCCTGCCATAAGAGGTAAGGATAGCCATCATTCTTCTCTGGGCTGCCGTCAATGCCCCAAGTATTATCCATATCCCAACCAGCGTTGGTCAGCGTGCTGCTGGCTTTAATTTGGTTGGTAGTAATACCAACTCCACCAGCACTAGATAAAACACCAGAGGACTCAGTATCCCAAAATGAATCGTTAACTGTGGCTGCTTTAATCGCAATAGTGGTAGCTATCAAGCCTCCAATAGATCCGCTACCCGAAACCGGACCGGTAGAGTAAGAGTTGTCCACTCCGCCAGCGTTCTCACCAACTAAGCCGCCAGCGATAGAGCTGCCGGTGGTAGTGGCCATGGAATAACTATCGCTTAATTGACCTTCATTAACTCCGATCAGACCGCCGACTGAATCGCCAGCGACAACACCCATTGAATAACTCTCAAAGATGTTAGCTTGACTCTTGCCAGCCAAAATGCCTGTAAAACGATTGCCGGTTATATCAGCATTAATCAGACCGACATTGTTAATGGTAGCCTGGTTGGATATATTGCCAAATAAGCCAACTAGATCTTGCTCGGGACGATTAATGTACAGGCCATCAATCTTATGGCCATTGCCGGAAAAAATACCAGAGAATGCTTCAGTATCATCGCCAATCGGTTGAAAACCAGCGCCGGAATTATAAAGCTTACCGCCAACTCGAGTGTCATTATAGCAATCAATATCTTTAACCAGCGAATATTTACCGCTTAGTCCCAATCTAATCGCCTGCAATTGCTGGCAATTATAAATTTCAGTTGGCCCTTCGTACCCGGTATTAATATTCTCCCATTGTAAATGTGGCCGACCGCCAGACATCTCCCAAATATTTATAAAATCCCAATTGACGTCGCTAAAGGTGGCTTGATTACTCATT
>CAYVMB010000099.1:0-1869 GCA_964452435.1 uncultured Gammaproteobacteria bacterium | reverse complement strand
TTATCGGCTGGCAATTTTTTAATCAAATAGTCCCAGTCATGAGAGAAGGTAATTAGACCATTAAAGGAAACCAGTAGGCCAATGGCAAAATATTCATTAGCTAGGCTCTCATTGCCGGAAAAACAGTGAACTACGCCCCAAGGACGGCCATTTGGTAGTATTTGGCGATATTCACGCCGAAAGTCTTGTAATAATGGCAATAAATCATTATGGGCATCGCGGCAATGGATCATGACTGGTAATTCCCGCTTAGCTGCCAAAATTAATTGCTGACCCAAAACCTGCTTTTGTTTTTCTTTAATCTGCTTAGGGGTAGCCGCAAATTCGTCCAAATGATAATAATCCAAACCAATTTCACCAATAGCGACTACCTTACTAAAATCAGCTAGTTTACCATAAACCTCATTATCGAACTCCTCACCTCGAGTAACAAAATCATAGTCATCGCCCTGGACACGGGCGGTAAATAAGTGGGTTGGGTGCAAGCCAACTGCTGCCCAAACGCCACGATCATAACGATTAGCATAATCAATGGCTCGCTTTGAAGTTCGAGCCTCTGAGCCAACAATAATCATCCCGACGCCAACCTCTAAAGAACGCTTGATGACAGCATCACCATCATCCTTAAAAGCATTAAAATTAATATGAGCATGAGTATCAACTAGGCGCATAAGGGTAATTTTAATAAGAATATCTGCTACTTCTGCTATTTTTAATTTATCACAATCTAATCACTTCGTCCACCTTGTTTAGCCCATAAAATAAGCCTATGCTTGACAGACCGGGAAATTAGTGGTAAATACAAAGTGTCCCAAAATAGGACAAGAATATAGAAAAGGAGACCAGAAATGGCTATCAGTTCTTTACATCCTGAAATGTCCCCAGACGATCTACACGCAATCGCGGTAGGCTTTAGTTCAGTAAAAGAGGCAAACATGGTTTTGCAACACCCTCACTGCTCAGAGCCAACTAAACAAATGGTGGTAGCAAAGCTCCACCTATTTAGTGAAAAAGACTTCAAGAACATCTCCGACGATTACCACGACGATATCATCGCCGTAGCCCAACAAAGGTTTGGTGACCCAAGGGCCACCACAGGATAAAAAGAATTTCAAAAACCCAGCTCAAGGGATACATCTGGCCAGCCAGCTCTGTATCCCTCTTTTTTATCAATTATCTAATAATCTTAATATCTAGAGGATCCTGACAATCAATAATCCGCGACGGCGGATTTTTTAATAAGCCAGCGTCAATTATTAAATCGGGCTGATCATTAATAAAATATTGGTTTACTTCTTCAATGCTGACAATTGGTTCTTGACCAGCCAAATTAGCACTAGTGGACACCAGCGGCTGACCAATCAAAGTTATTAATTGATTAAGCCACTCATTCTTAGGCCAACGCAAAGCAATGGTTGGTAAGCCACCAGTCACTGCTGCTGGCAAATTCTGCCGGCTGGGTAAGATTGCCGTTACTGGCCCCGGCCACACTTCGGATAAATATTGCTGCGCGGCCTCACTAATTATTGAATAATCATCGGCCATTGTCCAACTATTAATCAAGGCAATGAGCGGTTTGTTGTCCGGACGACCCTTAATAGCCGATAATCGCCGCACTGCTGTCTCGTTTTTAGCCAAACAACTCAATCCATAAATAGTATCAGTGGGTAACAAAACAATCTGCCCAGATAATAAAGCCGCGGCCGCCGACTCAAGACTGATGGCTGGATCGGCCAAAGGCAAAACAACAACCTTCATAATTTACCACAGTGCTTGCATCTGCTTCAGCACCACCGGCAATAGCGGCCATAAAATCTTACCGATAGTCATCAAATATGGAGCAATTATTGATTGACTTAGTTGCTGACC
>CAYVMB010000098.1:0-1894 GCA_964452435.1 uncultured Gammaproteobacteria bacterium | reverse complement strand
CTAGTAAAAATAAATTTGGTTCCAGCAAAAGCATGGCCGTCAATTTGACGCGCATCTGCCAACCGCCCGAGAGATTAATTAGTGGTTTAGCTAAGTATTCAGGAGTCAATTGAAAGCGGTTGGCCAGGCTTTGACAGCGCCAAGCCTCTTGGCCGCTAGTTCTTTGTAAATAATCTAGAGCAGTTTCTTCAGCTAAAAAAGCACTCTGTTGTTCCAAATAACCCAAACGAGCTTCGGGAGTGATAATAACTTGGCCGCTGTCGGCTTGCTCCTGGCCAGTAATTATTTTAAAAAGCGTGGACTTACCCGCGCCATTACGGCCGATAACGCCTATTTTTTGCTTAGTAGAGACAGACAAGCTTAGCCCGCTGAAAATCAGCTGACTGCCATAGCTTTTACTTAAATCTTGGGTTTGCAATAAGAGGGCCATATTGATTTATCATAACAGCCCAAGGCTATTTTTTACAAGAGCCTGATTTTTTGCTATGCTGGAGTTAAATTAATCATCTGATTACTAATTTTATTATGTCAAATAGTTTGCTTATCGGTTCACTCCTGGTTTCGTTTTTAGTTTTGGCTCAAGGAGCCGATATCTTGGTAACCAATATCAAGGCTTTGGCGGCGCGGCTCAAAGTTAATATTTTTCTCCTTGGTCTATTGCTTGGCCTGTTTACTAGTATGCCTGAGTTAATACTGAGTATTAGCTCATCGCGTCACGGTTTAAATAATATTGCGCTGGGCAATCTATTGGGTGGTATTATTGTCTTGTTTGGCTTAGTTTTAGGTTTAGCTATTATTTTTCATCGACAAATTAATACTGATGGTCATTTAGCGACAGTAGCTCCCGGGCCATTACTTTTTTTATTACCATTAATTCTCGGTCTTAAAGGCTGGCTCAATCGTTGGGATGGACTTATTATGATCATTGCTTATTTAGCTGTGGTTTATTATAATTTTGGTCCTAAGCAACCATCAGCGCCCAGTTCGCCAGACAAGCTTTTAGCAGCAGCTGATGCCCGGCCGCGTGGTCGCTGGCGTCGCTTTTTAGACAGTCTTTATCGGTTGACCAATAATTTTAAGAATATTAAATTGAGTCGCTGGCTAGCCAATCGTCATTTATGGTTGGCACTTTTTGGTTTTATCTTGATTTCTGTATCTAGCCAATTAATTGTTAATTTTTCTTCGGTTTTATTGGAGCGTTGGGGTTGGTCACAATTATTGATTGGTGTTTTAATCTTTTCTATTGGCACCAATTTGCCAGAGATTGCTGTAACTTTACGTGCTTTAATTAAAAAAGCTGGCGCTTTATCGATCAGCCATTTAATTGGTTCAGCCGTGACCAATGTTTTGATTATCGGTATTTTATTACAGTTTGGCCGTCTACCAACTAGGCCAGCCTTATCTTTTGGTCTAACGACTGCAGCTATTTTTTTAGTTAGTGGTCTGTTTTTGATATTTTATAAAAGCGATAAATGCTTTCGCCGCTGGGAGGGAGTGGTCTTGCTAATGGTTTATTTGGTCTTTTTAGCTAGCCAGCTGATTTGGGCTAGCTAGCGATTTTCTGCTATAATATAAGCAACTATTAATTAGCTATGATTATGAACAACAAACATTGCTTAGGTGTTTTTTTGGCTTTAGTCGGTTGCTGGTTGGCGGCTGGCTCGGCCCAGGCGGCTACGACTATTTCCGGCAATATTATTAGTCCTAATTGGACGGCCGCCAATAGCCCCTATATTATTAATGAAAATATAGAAGTTTCGCCTGGAGCTGTTTTAACTATTGAACCAGGCACAGTAGTTAAGTTTAAAAAAGGCAAGGGGATTACGGTTCGTGGCACTTTAAAAATCAATGGTGCTAGCAATAATTTGGTAGTCCTAACCTCAGCCGAGGCGAC
>CAYVMB010000097.1:0-1906 GCA_964452435.1 uncultured Gammaproteobacteria bacterium | reverse complement strand
GGCCACTAGTAGAACAGGGTGTTAGTTATCAGAAGATTATTAAGCAAAACCCTTGGTTAAAAACTTATTTGCCTAATTGGCGCCCCGGTAGTTATAACCTTGTTGCAAATCTAATAACAGAGAAATTAGCACCTATCGGTTCAACGGTGGCGGCTTGGTTATCCGGGCCGTGGGAAAAAACTTTGGCTTATTGGCAGCAGCGTTTTCTACCACTAGCAGTAAAAGTGTTAATGAATCAAGATCAGCGGGTCGTAGTTAATGACCAGGTTATTAAATTGCACACAGTTGATCGGCGCCGGCATTTTCGTGAGCGTTTATTGGTGGCATTAGAGATGTTTAGGAGCGGGCGGACCGAGTTGATTAAGGCTGATCCATTTGATTGTTCAGCTAGAGCTAACTGGCCAGCTAAACTAAGTCAATGGTTTAGTTTGGCCCTGTGTTTGGCTTTGCCTTGGTCAACACGCTGGATAATTAAGGCCGGGAATTTGGGTGGTTCATTTTGGGAATATGGAACAATTAGTCTATACGCCAGTGATATTTTATTGATTTTAGCCCTAGCAACAGCTAAGCTAGCTGGTTCGAATAAAGTAAAATCAATAAGTCGGGCAGATAGATATTTTGGTTATTGGTTGTTTGGCTTGTGGTTAATTAGCGGAATCAGTCTATTAATTAATGGGTTAGTTTTTAGTTTAGCCTGGTTTGATTTGGTCAGATTAATTATTTGGAGTGCGGGCTGGTGGTTATTAATGCTTTGGCAAGACTGGCCTTTGCGGCGCTGGATTAGTTATATTTTAATTGGTCTGGTTGCTCCAGCAATTTTGGGTATTGTTCAATTTATTGGTCAAAGAGCCCCGGCCAATAAGTGGTTGGGTTTAGCTGAGCATTATCCTGGTGATTTAGGAGTAGCGGTAATTGAGGCGACTAATTCTTGGGGGCAGGCTACTGGACGCTGGCTTAGAGCTTATGGTAGTTTTGATCAGCCCAATATTCTTGGTGCAGTCATGGCCCTAGCTATTTTGTTGGCTATGGTTAGTTGGCGACGAGCTAGCAGTAATTTAGCCCGAGTTTTTTTAGTAATTGGTGCAGGGTTATGGTCAGTGGGCATGCTGACTAGCTGGAGTCGGGCGGCTTGGTTGGCCGTACTTATTGGTTGGTTGACTGCTTTGGTTTTAGCCTGGTTTTGTAAGAAAGCTTATTTGAAGTTTTTCATAGTTTTTTTGTTTAGTTTGGTTGTTTGGTTAGGTTTATGGTTATGGCCTTTTTATGATTTGGGTCATAGTCGTCTAACTGGTCAAGCACGCTTGGAACAAAAATCTTTAGATGAGCGTCAAGCTGGTTACCGACAGGCCTGGCCAATCATTTGGCATAATCCCTGGGGAGTTGGTCTGGGTAATTATACGGGCTTTTTAAGTCAGCAAACTAAAACCGTGGGACCAGCCTGGCTCTACCAGCCAGTACATAATTCGTTGGCTTTGGTTCTAAGTGAAATTGGCTGGCTAGGTTTTGCCTGGCTATTTAGCGGTTTATTCATACTATTGTTTTTGTTTAGAAAATATAGTGAATATGTTTGGCCGATAGCTGCGGCGGTTTTTTGGTTGATGCTTTTGGATCATTGGTGGTGGAGTTTGCATGCCGGTTTGGTTTGGTTTTGGTTGCTATTAGCCATCTTATTAAAAATTGGTAGATAGCGCTCAAACCTGTTATAATTATTCAAGGTTAATTAAATTTAATTAATTTTTATGAAAAAGAAAACTTGGTTTTTATTAACTATAGTTGCCCTTGGTTTGGTTGGGGGCCTAGTAAATTATTTAACACCAGCCGCCAGTGCGGAAACTAATTGCTTGATTAGAATTATTACTTTTGATGAGAAGATTAATGATGCGGCATTGGCCGAAAGTATGATGAT
>CAYVMB010000096.1:0-1951 GCA_964452435.1 uncultured Gammaproteobacteria bacterium | reverse complement strand
TCTAATTGGCGTCTGGCTTTTGGGCATGATGTATACTACCAAGCTTTTGGATGGAGTTGACGGCTTGGTTACCGGTTTAGTCGGGATTGGCAGTTTGGTGGTCGGCCTATTTACCCTAACTACTAAGTATTATCAACCCGATATTGCTTTGGCCGCCTTTATTCTAGCTGCCGCTTGCGCCGGTTTTTTGCTGTATAACTGGTCGCCAGCTAAGATTTACTTGGGCGATGGCGGGTCGTTGCTGCTTGGTTATTTATTGGGCGTGTTGGCAATTATTTCTGGCGGCAAGATTGCCATTGCTTTACTGATCATGGGGGTGCCGATTTTAGACATGATCTGGGTGATTATCCGTCGTTTATTTAATGGGCAGAATCCGCTTCGGACCGCTGACCGCAAGCATTTGCACCAGCGGTTAGTTGATTTGGGCTGGGGTGCTAAGCGAACAGCCCTTACTTATTATATTGTTTCCTTGATTTTTGGTTTAAGTGCTTTATTCTTGCAGAGCCAAGGCAAGCGCTTGGCCCTTTTACTAGTAATTATATTAATGACTATCGTGGTTATTCGTTTTTCACTGCTTGACAAGCCCAAGCAAAAACCGTAATATAATGGCATACCTGCCCCGTAAGGTTTTATTTTTTAATACAATCAATAGCGATATGTCCAAATTCGCCATAATTGCCACTGGTGGCAAACAATATAAAGTTCGACCCGGACAGACTTTGAAAATTGAAAAGTTGCCTTTAGAACAGGCGGCCGAGGTCAAATTTGACGCTCTCTTATTGGCTGATGATGAGGCTAAAGATGTCCAGCTTGGTCGTCCAGTTTTAGCTGAAGCAATTACTGCTAAAATAATTGATCATGGTAAAGGTGATAAAGTAACGGTAGTTAAATATAAAAATAAAACTCGCTATAAGAGAACACTTGGTCATCGACAGCAATTTACCAAGATTGAAGTTCAAGATTGGTAAGTACAAAAAACAGCCCGTCCTAGATGGGCTGTTTTTTTAATCTTTTGGGTATTGACTTATTTTAATAAAGATGTTAATTTAATGATAGTTTTTCATCTAGATAGCCTAAGTTTTGCCTATGGTTGCTAAAAACTATTCTTTGGAGCAAGTTTTTTTAACTGATAAGTTTTCTTTACTGAAATTAGTTAAGAAATTACTACAAAAAGTTAATCCGCGCGAGCGCGATGTTTTATTGCGTCGTTTTGGCTTGAATTCGTCAAGCAAGCAAACGCTAGAGCAAATTGGTGCTAGCCATGGCCTTACCAGAGAGCGAGTTCGCCAGATTGAAGCGGCTGGCCTTAAAAAGATCAAGAAGATGCGCGATCTGGAAAAGCAGATTGGTTTATTGCGCCAGGCTTTGGATGATTTATTGTTAGATAATGGCGGGTTAATGGATAAACAATATTTGCAAAGCAGTTTCTTGGCGCTTAGCCGCGAGGCGCTCAAAGATAGTGAATTACCGATTTATGCCAACAATTTTGATTTCTTGATCTCTCGGGTTTTGGCTGAGGACTTTGATCCAGTTGCTTCCGGCTTATTTAATGACTCAATCAAACTGAAATATCAAACGATTGATCATTTGGAACTATTGGCTCAGCAATTAGTGGAACAGGTTCGCCAGGCCAAGAGATTGTTTCTGATTGAGGACCTAATTAAATTAAGCTTTGACTTAGAAGCTTTTAAGGCTAATGCTGATAAATTAGTTAGCGCCAATAAATTAGATTTAGCTAACGCTTTATCCGGTCAGGACAGCTTTCAAGACGGTCAATTGATTAATAAATATAAGCCAATTTATTCAGTTTTGCGAGCTATTCGTGATATTGAGCGTAATAATTTTGGCTCTTGGGGGCCGGCCGATTGGCCCGAGATTCGTCCGCGGACAATTACTGACAAGATTTACTTGGTGCTTAAACAGGCTGATCAGCCATTGCATTTCCGAGAAA
>CAYVMB010000095.1:0-1961 GCA_964452435.1 uncultured Gammaproteobacteria bacterium | reverse complement strand
TTACACTTAATCGTTATCTAATTCAATACCAATAAAACAATTTTTCGTCAAGCTGGCCTGTTTAAACTTGATGTTGTTGTCTAATTTGTTGATCCTCGGCTAATCTTTCCTTGGCAATAATTGATTTAGCCCGTTGTCTTAATTCAGCCAAGTCCAGATTGATGAGCGGCTGAGCTAATTTTAATAAGGCATCTTTGTCATTAAGTTGGGGATTATCAATAACATCGGCCAAAATAATATCCAAGATAGTGCCAATCTGTGGTCCTGGTTTAAGTTTAAATTTAGTCATTAGGTCGGTGCCATTGATTTTAAGCATTTTGACCGAGACTGGATCGTGGCGAACTTTATCAAACATGTATTCTAGGTGGCGTAATTTGTAGGGCTTGGCCTTGGCTGTGCCTGAACCGAGTCGATCAGCAATACGCAGATCAATTAAATCAGCCAGATTCTGCTCACCAGTTTTAGCAATCAAGCGGCGGACCGAGGCCTCAGTGACTTCACCGACATTATAATAAAACATGTGGTTACGCACTAAATTGACTACACGATCAATTTCTTGGTTGGAAAAGTGTAATCTAGTCATGATCTTATTGGTTAGCTTGGCGCTGATGTATTCGTGGTTATAAAAAGTTGCTTGTCCATTGATAATTTTTTTAGCTTTAGTTTTACCAATATCGTGGAATAAGGCAGCCAAACGAACCAAGTAGTCGTCGCTAGGGCAATGTTTGAGTGATAATAGGTTGTGATCAAAAATTGTATAAATATGATGATGGTTTTGTTCGATGCCGTAGCCTTCTGTTAATTCCGGTAGAATATACTGGAGTAGCTTGGTGTCGTGTAGTTTCCTAATGCCTTCATAGGCTCTTGGGCTGGCAATAATTTTAATCAATTCATCACGAATGCGTTCGTTAGCAATAAATTTGATACTACCAGCCAACTTGACCATGGCCCGTTCAGTTTTTGGTTCAATAGCAAAGCCAAAGCGGCAGCTAAAGCGGACAACCCGCAGTAGGCGCAAAGCATCTTCCTTGAAACGATCAGCTGGTTCGCCTACGGTTCTAATGATTTTTAGTTTTAAGTCTTTTTGTCCACCATAATAATCAATAACCTCACCAGCTTGATCCATGGCCATGGCGTTAATGGTAAAATCGCGGCGGCTTAGGTCATTTTCTAGTTTGTCTTCAAAGATGATTTCGCTAGGATGGCGATGGTCATTATAGCCAGTTTCGCTGCGATAGGTGGTAATTTCTAAAACCGTTGTATTATCAGCTAAATGAATTGGCCAAAGGACGGTACCGAAATTATTTTCATATTTACTGTTTGGCAGAATGGTCAAAACATTATCAGGGCGAGCGTTGGTGGTGATATCCCAATCTTTTGGTTCTTGGTCAATTAGTAGATCACGGACGCAACCGCCAACAATAAAGGCCTCGAAACCAGCTTTTTGTAGGCGAAATAAAGCTTGCCGCACAAAGTCTGGCAGTTTGGAAAGACGCTCGGCAACGGCTACGTCTGAGTTATTTATTGATTTTTGATATGGTGATTTAGTCATGATTGTGGCTGGGTTGGAGTTTGCTCAATGCTTGGTTATATTGAACAGCTGATTGATTAAGCTGATTGATTTTTTGGTTATGCTGTTGACGAGCTTGTTCGTAGGCCTGGACAGTCTGGTTATAAATGGGAACAAGTTGATTGTATTCGTTAATTTTGTTGTCGGTTCGTAATTGATTTAATTGTTGTTGCTGTTGTTGTAGTGCTGCCTCTTGATTGCCTAGAGTGATTTGGCTTTGATCGATTTCTTGATGTAAACGGCTAGAGATAATTGTTTGTTCGGCTATTTGTTCTAGCAGGCTTTTTAGTTCTGTTAAGCCAGTATAATTTTTTCCAGGGGTAACCTGATAAATGAGAGGCTCTGCTAGATTACCACCAGGTTGCCAACTTGGCAACGTTGTTGATCCAGT
>CAYVMB010000094.1:0-1966 GCA_964452435.1 uncultured Gammaproteobacteria bacterium | reverse complement strand
TTGAAGACTATTTGTTCGGCCTTTAATACTGCTCCAGAAGAGTGTTCAGCCGAATTATCTAGTGAAAGCCCAGCAGCTGGTTTCGCCTCTGAAAATAATGGCACGGCCGCTGGTAGTTGCGAATAAATTATTTTGGTTTTTCAATTTAAGAAAAAATCGGTCAGATTGGCCGGTTTTTTCTTTTTGAGCTATAATATAAAAGCTAAATCTTAATACCAGGAGGGGTATGGAAGCGGCTTTATATCGGTTCCTATTCACCTGTTCTTTTTTATGTCAGCCAAAGTTTTGTCGGCCGGGCTTAATGGCCTAGCAGCTGAGTTAGTGGAAACCGAAGCCGATATTGGCAGCGGTGAAATTGGGTCTTTTATTATTGTTGGTTTGCCCGACGCCTCTATTTATGAAGCTAAAGAGAGAATTCGCAGTGCGCTGCGTAATTCCGATTTGGCTCTGCCCAAATTAAAAATTACCATTAATTTAGCACCAGCTGATTTGCGTAAGCAGGGACCAAATTATGATTTGCCGATTGCTCTAAGCATTTTATTGGCTAGTAGCCAACTACCTAGAGGTTGTTTGCGCCAGGTATTGTGTTTGGGGGAGCTCTCGCTAGGTGGTCAATTGCGCCCAGTTAATGGTGTTTTATCAGCGGTTTGTTTGGCTAAAGAACTTGGTTTACGAGCTGTTGTCGTGCCGACAGGCAATGCTGCTGAAGCTAGTCTAGTTAATGGCATAACCATTTGGCCGGCAGTTAGTTTGAGCCAAATTGTTAGCCAATTACAGGGTTTTTCTAAACCATTAGCCATTGAACTTAATGATAACCAGCCAGTATCAACAGTTTCTGAAATTGATTTTAGTCATATTCGAGGACAAGCAACGGCCAAAAGAGCTTTAGAAATCGCCGCCGCCGGTAATCATAATTTATTAATGATTGGTCCACCGGGTTCAGGTAAAACTATGCTAGCCAAAGCCTTTGTCGACATATTGACTGATTTGACCGCGATAGAAGCTTTAGAGGTGGCCAAAATTTATAGTTTAGTTGGACAGCTGAAAGATACTGCTCAATTACCGACGACTAGACCGTTTCGTAGCCCTCATCACACCGCTTCAGCTGCCTCGATTATTGGCGGTGGGTCATGGCCGCGACCAGGAGAAGTATCGTTAGCTCATCGCGGAGTGCTTTTCTTAGATGAATTGCCAGAATTCGCGCGTCCCGTTTTGGAGGGCTTAAGACAGCCGTTAGAAGATGGTTTGGTCACTATTAATAGAGCCACCGGCCAATTAATTTTTCCGGCCAGATGTTTATTAATAGCGGCGATGAATCCTTGTCCTTGTGGTTTTTTCGGTGACAGTCAGCAAGTTTGTCATTGTAGTCAAAAACAGATTGCTAATTATCGGCGTAAATTATCTGGGCCACTCTTAGATCGTTTGGATTTGCAATTAATTATTCCGCGAGTTCAGATAGCCGATTTATCCAATAGTCTTCCTACCGAAAGTTCTTTAAATATTCAACAGCGAGTTAAACTGGCTCGCCAAAAACAACTTCAACGCTTTAGTGGTACCAAGTTTTTAGCCAACGGGGATTTAACATCTTTGGCTATAAAACAGTTTTGTTTGATAGATCAATCCGGACAAGCCTTATTACGTCAAGCCGTCGAGAAGTTAAGTCTATCAGCCCGTGGTTATTTTCGGGTGTTACGCCTAGCTAGAACCATCGCCGATTTGGCTAATGAGCCAACAATTGCTAAAATACATTTAGCGGAAAGCTTGCAATATCGTTTTGCTAACTATTAATCTATGTGGAAAAAAATTAGCTGTTTATCTTTGCTAGCCATCGGTCTAATGACTAGTGGTTTTGGCTGTAAAATTCAGTCTAGCCAGGTTAAAGAAAGTATGCAACCGATTACTCTTAATTATTGGCGAGCCTGGGATGAGCCGGATGATTTTGCAGAACTTTTAGCCAAATATAAAG
>CAYVMB010000093.1:0-2002 GCA_964452435.1 uncultured Gammaproteobacteria bacterium | reverse complement strand
GAACGTTTGACCGAAATTCAAGCTAGCCTGGCCGGTTTGTCTTATGCCAATTTGGCTGATTATAATATTGATGAAGCCACTCTTAATGTTTTGCCAGCCGAAGTGGCCAACAATTATCAAGTGGTCTGCTTTCATCGCGACAACAATGAAATTCAGGTTGGCTTATTAGATCCGGAAAACTTTAAAGCAATTGAGGCCGTTAACTTTTTGGCCAAAAAAAATAATCTACAGGCTCGCTATTTTTTAGTTTCGCCGATTAGTTTTGATATCGCTTATAAGAAATATCAGACATTAAACAAAGAGATTTCCAGTGCTTTGGAATTGAAAGCCAAGGAAGAAGAAAAGGAGATTAAGAAGGCCACCGAAGAAGAAGATTTGCGCTTTGATGAGATTACCAAAAGCGCGCCAATTTCTAAAATTATTTCAGCAGCGATTAAACATGGTGTTGAGCTGGGGGCTAGTGATATCCATATTGAGCCATTGCCCAAAGAGAGCCGGATTCGTTATCGCGTTGATGGTATTTTAAAAACATCGCTGGTACTGCCAAGAAACATTCATGATGCTTTAGTTTCGCGGGTTAAGGTCATGGCTAAATTAAAGCTAGATGAGACCCGCGTGCCGCAAGATGGTCGTATTGGTTTAAATATTGATGGTCGTGATATTGATTTCCGTGTTTCGGTTATGCCCTTGATGGGGCAGGAGAAAGTAGTTATGAGAATTTTGGATGTTAGTCGAGGCGCGCCAACTTTGGAGACGCTTGGTTTTGCCCATAATCACTATAGTGTCTTAAAAAAAGCCATCGAAAGAACTAGCGGTTTGATCTTGATTACTGGTCCAACTGGTTCTGGTAAAACTACTACGCTTTACTCTTTGTTGACTCTATTAAATAAAGAGGATGTTAATATTTCTACTCTGGAAGATCCAGTCGAATATTTTTTAAAGGGCATTAATCAGTCTCAAGTCCGGCCCGAAGTGAATTTTACTTTCGCTACTGGTTTACGTTCGTTGCTTCGTCAAGATCCGGATATTATGATGGTTGGTGAAATTCGTGATAATGAAACTGCCGAGTTGGCTGTTCATGCTGCCCTAACTGGTCACTTAGTTTTGTCTACTCTGCATACTAACGATGCTGTGGGTACTATTCCCAGACTTTTGGACATGAAAACTGAACCATTCTTATTATCTTCTAGTTTAGCACTGGTGGTTGCCCAGCGTTTGGTTCGCTTGAATTGTACTCATTGTTTAGCCGAAGAGGTAGTTGGTCAAGATATCTTGACTGAAATTAGACAGGCGATAGCCAAGGTTCCAGTTGATATTTTAAAGGAGCGCCTACCAGATTACAATCCAGATAAATTGATTTTTCAACGCGGCACTGGCTGTGCTTATTGCGGACAAACTGGCTATCGGTCACGCTCAGTTATTGCCGAAGTTTTAGATGCCAATGAGCAAATTAGAGAAATGATTTTGGAGCATAAAAATTTTAGTCAAGAGGCTGTTCAGGTTACCCAACCATTTATTACTATGGAGCAGGATGGTTTTATTAAAGCTTTGCAGGGTTTAACCACAGTTGAAGAAGTGATGCGAGTTATTCAATCAGATTAATCGTTTATGATTTTTCGTTACGAAGCCATTGATAGTCAGGGGGCCAATAAGGTTGGCCTAGTGGAGGCCGACACCAGTCAAGAAGCCGCGCTCTTACTGAAAGAGAACGGTCTTAACCTATTAAAGCTGGATGTTACCAGTGTCAAAACAAGAATTGCGATACCATTCTTAAACAGGGTGTCAATGAAGGACGTAGTTATTTTTGCTCGGCAATTTTCTATTATGATTGGCGCTGGTGTTGCCATGGTTCAAGCTTTGCGGATATTAGTCAATCAGACTGAGAACCCCAATCTAAAGAAAGTGGTCGCTGAACTAGCTGATGAAGTTGACGGTGGCGCACCATTATCTGATTGTTTGGCTAAGCGGCCCAAGATATTCTCTAACTTTTTTGTCAGTGTCA
>CAYVMB010000092.1:0-2022 GCA_964452435.1 uncultured Gammaproteobacteria bacterium | reverse complement strand
TGTTATCTCGTTGCCAGGTAGTAGTTTTTAAACAATTAACCGCTGAAGATATTGTCAGTCTTTTAACCAGGGCCTTAAAAGACAAAAAGTATGGTTTAGGATTATTAAAAATTAAAGCCGAACAGTCGGCTCTGGCACGAATTGCTCAGATTGCCGATGGCGATGCCCGCTTAGCGCTTAACTTAATTGAGGCAGCTGCTAAGACTGGCTCAGTGATTAATTTAGAAGTGATTGATAAAATCAGCCGTCAGATTGTTTTTAGCTATAATCAGGCTGGTGATGAACGTTATCATTTGATCTCAGCTTTGCATAAGAGTTTGCGGGGCAACGATGCTAGCGCAGCAGTTTATTGGCTAGTTAGAATGCTGGAGGCTGGCGAGGATCCATTATATATTGCTCGTCGTCTGGTTCGTTTTTCCAGTGAAGATATTGGTTTAGCCAATAATACAGCTTTGTTGTTGGCAACTAGTTGTTTTGAGGCTTGCCGGCAAATTGGCTTGCCAGAATGCAAGGTTATTTTAACTCAGACAGTTATTTATTT
This sequence comes from uncultured Gammaproteobacteria bacterium, assembly GCA_964452435.1. Taxonomy (GTDB): domain Bacteria; phylum Patescibacteriota; class Patescibacteriia; order Patescibacteriales; family Patescibacteriaceae; genus UBA1359. Next base: position 1,481 of record CAYVMB010000092.1, on the reverse strand, counting down.
AGCTAAATCAACCAAAAGCATTACCGCTTATCAGGCTTATCAGCGGGCTGCAACTGATGTTGGGCAATTTGGAGCTTTGCCAGTGCCGCTACACTTGCTTAATGCCAGTACTAAGTTGGCTAAAGAAATGGGTTATGGTAAGGATTATAAGTATAGTCCACTAGAGAGTGATGCTGGTCAAAATTATTGGCCAGATAAATTGGCAGCTAAAGATTATTTAGTTTAATTAGCGCGTGTCACGGATATAGAAAATTGGGATCAGGCCGATAATTAAACCAGCGATCAAAACTAGGAAAATTGAGGTTAAAGGTAAAAAACTAAGAGTGGCAAAGGCGGCCAGTGAAGCGATTAACCAGCCGATTGGTTTATTTTGCCGATAGAGATTGATAACAGCCATATCGCGGCTTTCAACTTTTTTGAAAAAATAGGTTTCGTGCATACTTTCAGCCAGCGCAGCACCAATGCGACTGAAAAACAAGAGAAAACCCCAAATAAAGGGGTTCGTCGTTTTGGCGAAAAAGATACCGGTGACGGCGACTATCATAATAATATTGCCGATAATTAGCATTTCTTTTTCACCCAGGCAGCGATCAGCCAAAACACCGGCTGGCATTTGAATTAAGACAAACGGCAGCAACATAACTGTAAAGACTATGCTTAAGGTGGCCCAGCTAAGGCCAATAGTTTGGTGCAGATAAATCGGCGTGTATAGACTCATTAGGCCGTAGAAAAATTGTAGAGCCAAAGACGACAGGAAAATACCGCGCCGATCGCGATTACCCAGTAGTTGGTTGACGGTCATAGCAGCAGCCTGCTGGCGGTAACGATTTTTGGCATCAATAAATTGTCGGCGCTTGCTAATTAATAAAAATAAAGCTGGCAGCATAAGTAGGCCGCCAACATAATAAATTCGCTGGTAATTATTGTTAACTCCGACCAGATAGCCCATAATTAAAGGTGAAATAAGCCAGGCGGCGTTCTTGGCCGTTAAGTATTTGGTGCGAATAACTCCGGTACAGCCGTCATCGGAAATATTTTCTAAAAGAACATCCATGTTAACAAAAATAAAGACTAGCGATAGATAGCGAATAATAAAAGCAACCAAGATTAACCAGGTGGCTGTTTCTGAAGACATGATAAAATTAGAGGCTATGGCTAGAAAATAGGTAATAATCATCAACCGATAAGTAGAATAGCGGCGAGCCAGACGGGGGTAAATAAAAGAAATCGCAATCGTGATGATTGTCACTAAAGACAAGAATAGGCCGATATAGCCTAGTGGTAAGAATTTGTTTAGGTAAGATGATTGGACATAACCAGTCATAGCCTCGATGAGAGCGGCCATAAAAGCTAGTCCGTAGATCAGGTAGAAGGTTGATTTGGTCTTTTGCATAAAGTAAAAAAACTCTGTTAAGCCAGGACAAGCTTATTATATAGAAAATTGTCGGGAAAGCCAAATCTTGCTATAATTGGATTATCAA
>CAYVMB010000091.1:0-2043 GCA_964452435.1 uncultured Gammaproteobacteria bacterium | reverse complement strand
AACAGTAAAAGTTTTGCCGCTACCAGTTACCCCGAGTAAAGTTTGATGACGATAGCCCTGCTGTAAGCCTTTAACCAATGATTTAATGGCTTGCGGCTGATCGCCAGTCGGTTCAAAATTAGCTTTTAGTTGAAATTTCATTATTTTTGGTCAATTAAACAGTTGTGTTTTATTATAAGAGAATAATAAAAAAACAGCAATTTTGCGTTAGTGCTTTATTTAGCCGTTCTTGATTTTTTTGACATTACCCTTATTTTCCAGTAAAATTAAAAGCGTTAGACAGTTTTAAGTCAATTATTTTTATGGACCAACCGTCCTCATTTTTTGCGCAAAGCGAATTGGAAGTTTTAGCTTTTTGGGATCGAGCGCAAATATTTAAACAGACATTAGATAAAGAGGCTCCTCGGGGTGAGTATCGTTTTTATGATGGTCCACCTTTTGCTACCGGTACGCCTCATTATGGCCATATCGTCGCTAGTGTTATGAAAGACGCGGTGCCGCGTTTTTGGACTATGAAGGGCTACCATGTTGATCGTCGCTGGGGCTGGGATTGTCACGGCTTGCCAGTAGAAAATATTGTTGAAAAGGAATTAGGCTATCAACATAAAAAAGATATTGAGGCCCTGGGGGTCGATAAATTTAATGAATTATGCCGTTCTAAGGTTTTGAGCTACGTTGATGACTGGCGACAGATCGTTCATCGATTGGGCCGTTTTGTCGATATGGACCATGCTTATCAGACCATGGATTTGCCCTTTATGGAATCAGTCTGGTGGGTTTTTAAACAGTTGTGGGATAAAGGTTTAATTTATCAAGGCTATCGTTCAATGCATGTTTGTCCGCGCTGTGAGACAACTTTATCACAATCAGAAGTGGCTGAGGGCTATAAAGACATAAAAGATTTGAGTGCAATCGCCAAGTTCCCGATAGTCGGTCAAGAAAATACCTATTTTTTGGCTTGGACGACGACGCCCTGGACATTAATTGGTAATGTCGCTTTAGCGGTTGGAGCTGAGATTGAATATGTAAAAATTCAGGCTGATAGTCAAAAATATATTATTGCTAAAGAGCGTTTAGCTGATGTTCTTAAGGATCAGGTTTTTGAAATAGTTGAAGAATATCAGGGTTCCGACCTAGTCGGTCTAAAATATTTGCCCTTGTTTGACGCTTATTATAATCAACTTGATTTACTAAATAAAGAAAATGGTTGGCAGGTTTATACAGCCGATTTCGTCAATATTGAAGACGGTACTGGTATTGTCCATATCGCACCGGCTTTTGGTGAAGATGATTTGCAATTAGGGCAAAAGAATAATTTGCCATTTATTCAGCACGTCGGAATGGATGGAACCATTAAGGCTGAGGCTGGCCAATTGGTTGGGTTGAATGTTAAACCGAAAGACGACCATAGTTCGACTGATGTTGAGATTATCAAGTATCTTGCCGGTCACGGTCTGTTGTTTGCCAAAGAAAAATATGAACACAGCTACCCTCATTGTTGGCGTTGTGATACGCCGCTGATTAATTATGCTACTTCATCTTGGTTCGTCAATATAACCAAGTTAAAGCCAGCTATGCTGGAAGAAGCTAAAAAAATTAATTGGTCGCCAGCCTATATTAAAGAGGGCCGTTTTGGCAATTGGCTGGAGGGAGCCCGTGATTGGTCGATTAGTCGCCAGCGTTATTGGGCTTCGGTTATGCCACTGTGGCAATGTTCTTGTGGCTGGCAGCGAGTTTTCGGTTCAGCTAGTGAGCTGGCCGAAACTAGCGGACAAGAGGTTAAAGATTTACATAAACATATTGTTGATAAAATTACTGTGTCTTGTCCAGATTGTGGTGGTGTTGCTAAACGAGTGCCCGATGTTTTAGATACTTGGTTTGATAGCGGCTCGATGCCCTATGCCCAAGCTCATTATCCCTTTGCTCGGCCTGACGATTTTCTTGATAATTTTCCAGCCCAATTTATTGCCGAGGGTATTGATCAGACCCGTTGCTGGTTCTATTATCTTCATGTTATTGGTAATGGCTTAGGTTTTGGCGCGG
>CAYVMB010000090.1:0-2049 GCA_964452435.1 uncultured Gammaproteobacteria bacterium | reverse complement strand
ACTTGCAAATATTTGCCCATAATTTTAATTAATGATTATCAAGGCAATTATAGCACAAAGCTAACCCTAGCCACAACCAGTAATTGGTGGTTCAATTGGTTTGATTGTGATATAATAAAATTATAAAAACTAATTAGTCCTATGCCTCAAGAACAATTGAAGCCCAGTTTTGAGCAAGCTTCTGTAGATAATATTTCTGAACAATTACCGTCAGCGGAACAGGCGGCTGAGTCAGCAAGCCCTGAAACCATTACAGCACCCAGTCAACCAGTGGTTAATTCAGTCAGCACAAGTCAACCAGTGGTTGCTACAAGTCAGCCATCTAAATTGACGGCTCGTCAGGAAGCCATTGATGATATTTTGGAAGATGGTTTGGCTGAAATCTACGGCAGTTTATCACCAGATCAACAACAGAAACTTAGACAATCAGGTGAGCAAACTGTTCGTCAAATTGATCAACTGCTTGATCATGCTAAATCGCAGCTGGGTAAGATTATTGGCTTAATTCGTCGTTTTTTATTAATTATTCCTGGGGTTAATCGTTTTTTCTTAGAACAAGAGGTCAAGATTAAGACGGACAAAATTATGGCTTTAAAAGATAAATAATAATTATGGCTTGGTTATTTGATTTTTTGGGTAATAATAGTGGTTTAGCGATTGTTATAGCTCTTGTTTTAGCGGCTATGACTGTTTGCGGGCTGATTGTTCTGTGGCGTCATTTAATTTGGCGTTGGTTTAATCGTCATCGTTATTTTGATCAAATTATTTATTTAGTTAAGTTACCCAAAGATCGCCAGCGCGATCAAAATCAAGGTTTTACCGTCCAGCAGATGCGGGAAGAGATTTCTTGTGCTGAAACTATTTTTGCTAGTATCGGTGGTTTGCGTGCTCAGCGTGGCCTAGTAGCTTGGCTGTGGGGTCGTGATGATCATTTTTCTTTTGAAATTGTTGCCAATGGCGGTCTAATTGCTTTTTATGTGGTTGCCCCACGTCGATTAGCTCGTTATCTTGAGCAGCAGATTAATGCTCACTATCCTGATGCTACTCTTGAAGAAGTTACCGACTATAACCTTTTTAAGCCACACAGCTCAATTGCAGTTGGCAGTTTGAAAACAATTCGTCATTATGCTTTGCCGATTAAAACCTACAATCAACAGGAGGCTGATTTAATGAATTCCCAGCTTAATGTTATGTCTAAATTGTCATCAAATGATAGTTTAGCTATTCAATTTACAGTTCGTAGTGCTTATGGCATTTGGCACGGTACCGTTAAAAAAATTGTTGAATTATCGCATAAAAAGAAATCTGTTTCAGCCGCTCTTAAAAATGGAGCCATGAATGCCTGGTCTGATTTTTTCCATGATTTTTTAAGCAGTAAAGAACATAAAAATGAAGCTAGCGCTAAACAAGCCGAGAAACGATTGACGGCCATGGAAGAGGATACCCTTAAACTTATGGAGGAGAAAAATGCCAAAGCTGGACTGGATGTTAATTTGCGATTAATTGCTTGTTCTGATAGTCAAGCCCATTCGGATAATTTATTAAACGATTTAGTGAGCGCTTTAAGTCAGTATAATTATTATGAATATGGCAATAGTTTTAGCAATAAGCCGCGTCGCCGGCCAGCCAAGCAATTGATTGAACAGTTTATTTATCGCCGCTTTGATCAAATCAGTAGTTTTTTATTAAATACCGAAGAGTTGTCTAGCCTATTTCATTTTCCTTTGCAGAATGCGGAAACACCCAATATTTTATGGCTAACGGCCAAACAGGCTTCAGCTCCAGCTGATGTGCCCGACAAAGGTTTATTGCTAGGGCACAATATTTTTCGCGGTATTAAAAAAGATATTTGTATTAAAGAAGATGATCGTTTGCGCCACACCTATATTATTGGTAAGTCTGGTGTTGGTAAATCCGTTCTTTTAGCCAATATGGCTATCCAGGATATTTTAAATGGCGCTGGAATTTGTGTTATTGATCCGCATGGTGATTTGGTTGATGATATTTTGGCTAGAGTGCCGCCAGAGCGGGCCGAAGATGTTATCTTAT
>CAYVMB010000089.1:0-2060 GCA_964452435.1 uncultured Gammaproteobacteria bacterium | reverse complement strand
GCTCTAGCTATGATTGACCATTGCCGGCTGCCGGCTGGTCGAGTGATTTCCATCCGCGGCGGTCACGCCCTGGATGTGCAACTAATAACTAAAAACCCCGTCACCTAGTGGCGGGGCTTCTTTTTTAAAAGAATAATGATTTACTGGCCCGGGCAAGGGGCAAACTGGCAATCTGGCGCTACGCGACCGACCGCCGAGCCATCGGGGCAAATCTGGGCGTCCATGGTGCAGGCCACGGCTGAATCAGCCGGATTAGCAACTAGCGGCTGCGGGTCTGGCGCTGACTGACCAGGAATCTCCGACACTGGCATCGGCTCAGGCGCCGGTTCGGGCACAACCTCTTCAACCGTATCAATAGCTTGGTCATCATCAGCTGGCGCTTTAGCTTGATTACTTAGAGAACAGCCACCAACCAGCAATACTGTCAACAATAAGGGCACGATTAGCAATTTTTTCATAATATTATTTTAAAAAATAATCACTTTAATTAACAAACGGATTAGTTTGACCAAAAACTAAACGCGGCGTCTGATAATTAATCACTTCTTTAGCAATACCGTATTTTAATTCATACAACCTATCCACCGCGCAGAATAAGGCTTGCGAATAATCAAAACCGATTTGACGGCTGACTTCTTGAACCGCCGCTTCTGACTGTCCCTCCACCTCAACAAACGGTTCTAAATGGGGCCATTCATCAATGGTTATTTCCACATCATCCAATTGCCAAAGCTCGCGCTTGGTTTCCTGATAGGCCTTGGTGCGACAACCGATGACTGTTAATAACTCAACCGCATCATCCATGCTGCTAACCGTTAAACACAATTCTTGCTGATTCTCAATCCGATCGCCATCAACCACCTTTAGACTTAGGGTGATCCGGTCGCCCTCATCACGAACTCGCAACCAACGATTGGAATCCTGTTTACCTGGCGGCAAATCAAAAATAATCCGCCGCTGCAAGAACTCTGGTCTAACCAGCACAGCGCCGGCTGCGGTTAACCGCTGGCGAACCTCGTCTTTGTCCACATTAATAAAAGTGGCTTCGTATTCAATTTGCATATATAAAGATTATAGCAAATAACTACAGCAACTTTAAGCCTATTATTTTAATTAGCCACAGTATCTTGACTTATTGCTAAATTATGGCAAGATAGGGACAAAGTTCTTACACAAAAAGAAGGAGAAAGAAAATGGCAATTGAGTTTGAAGCAAGAAAAAAAGTATTGGTTATCTCCAGGCATTATCCCGGTTATCAACAGATTGAAACGATCAAAAAAGAGTGCGGACACGACTGCTTGATTACTTTGGAAAGTAGCCGATTTGAAGACGCCAGCGAGATCATGCGCTGGTATAAGCAGGGTAAATACGATGAAATTGCCCTGGTCGCCCCCAGGGACATACTGGCTAATCTAGCCGCTACAGGACTGCAGCCAATCCATCTACTGACCATTGAGGTGGCCGAGAATGATCGGCAACATGGCGATTTCAGAAGAGGCGAGACCTGGATTAGAGCCATCGCTCAAAGAATCAAGAGAGTAGAGGTGAACATCACCTACTACTAAACAAGCTTGCAAGAACCTACCCATCGTCGCTTGGCGATGGGTTATTTTTTAATCTGATTAATTTATCTAACGAGAAAATTCAAAACAAAGGCGACTAAAGCAAATAATAGCAAAAACAACAAAGTGAATTTAAATAGCTTCAAGGCCTCCTGTTTATGGTTATCTAAATAGAGCAGGGCCGGCCGGCCGATAATCAAATAGCCGGTCACAGCGGCCGAGATAACGAACATTAGCAAGAACGCCACCGGAGCAATAATGCTATCGGCGCCGCTGCCAAAAATCTTGTCGCCGCTAGACATCAACAAGGCAAGTAATGAAATATAGGCAACAGTCCAAAAAGCATTAAGCAGACCGGCTTTAATTAGATTGGTGGGTTTCATAAATATTTAATTTATTCTTCAATTTTCTCAATAGAATAACCAAGATCCTGAAAAGTTTCGGCAAAATACCACTCGCCATCATTGGAGTAGGCAGCCTCATCAAAAAGCACTTCAA
>CAYVMB010000088.1:0-2069 GCA_964452435.1 uncultured Gammaproteobacteria bacterium | reverse complement strand
CCCCACCAATCAGCCGTACTTATATCAGCATAGGCCAGCAAAGCTGAACCGCGACTAGCCACTTTATAGTCTTGATAATTAACCAAGTTTGGCCAACGCTGACTTAATTCTTGAGCAATTTGAGCTGATTGATCAGTCGAACCATTAACTAAAATAACTAACCGACAATCAACCGCCAAATCATTTTCTTGAATAAAGTCTACAATTCTTTGGACATTGCTAGCTAAAATAGCCGCCTCGTTATAAACCGGCAAACATAAATCTAGGGTTGGACGACTATTGTCGGACATACACAGTAGCTGCAGTATCGGAATAAATTAGACGCCAATTGGGCAATTTAAGCATGGCCCGACGAATTATTTCTTGGCTAGTATCATAATCTTCAATACTTTGACCACGATGTAATAGCCAAGTCTCTAACCAATTAAACTTAACTAGTGGCGGTTGAGCTAAAACCACAACAGCTAGATCATAGTCGTTGAGTGCAGTTTTAACCTCTGACTCAATGAAAAAACGACTATAGTGTTCAATCAACGTCCGATCGCGCCAAGGATATTGCGGTAAACGGCCATCAATAAAAATTTGCTTATCCGGCCATTGCCAATAGAAATAGCCTCCCCAACCATAGTCAACCATAGTCGGCCAACCACGATAAGGCGATTGACGCAAATAATCCATAGCGGCGCAAGGATATTTAGAACAATAAGCTAATTCTGGATGACCAGTCCAATGAGTATCAATAAAAATTAAAACTATAGATAAAACCAAGGCCAATGAAACAAACCATTTTAAGCAAGCCATCAATTGGTTGGGCTGGAAATGGCGGTCATGCCAAGAACGATAATAAAAACCAGCTAACCAGGGCAAAGAAACAACAACAAATAATGGAAAATGACGCAAAGAACGCCAAGCAGCCACAAACATAATCAACGACAAAAATAACGGCCACCAATCTTGCTGCCATAGCCATTTAATTAATCGCCGATCTTCAGCCTGGCGGCTACGCCAATGAAAAAATAATAAAGCCAAAGCTAAACCAAAAAATAAACTATAGAGCATGCGCCAACTCCAAATTGCTTCGGTCATTGGTTGCCATTCCTGAATCAAGCTCAAATAGGCACGATTACTTTGATAATCAGCCAAAAAACTATAGAGACGCAATCCATATGGCGTTAAACAAGTGGCCAATAATGACAAACCAGCAACTAAAATAGACTGCTTAATGGTTTTAGCTGGCAAAAGATTGGTTGGGCTGATCAAGCGATGACGATAACGTTCCAACAGATAAATAGCCAAGCGAAAAACTGTCCAGGTGGTTATAACCGCTAAACCAATCAAAAAACCGCCATGCAAACACGACCACAAACATAAGAAAGCTGGTAGGGCAATCATCTCCCAGGTAAGCCAAAAACGTCGCCTAATAATTTTGGCTAGCCATAAATTCAAAACCAATAAAAATAAAACCGTGATTTCCTGAATACGTACACCAAAATTTGGTAAACAAGCTTTTAAACCAATTATTAATAAGGCCCAAAAAATCAAGGAATTGGCCTGACCATCAAGCCAATATCGAATAGTTGATTTTGCCAATAACCACCAAGCGACAACAACCATGGCGGCAAATAAAAAACTAACCAATAAATAGCCTCCCCCGCTAGATACCAAAAATAGTAGGAGATTGGCTAGCCATTCATGATCGACCCAAGATTGACCAGCAATTGGAAAAAGATGATGTTCGGTCCAGGGTAATTGACGATTCTGCCAAATTTCTTGACCAACCTGATAATGCCAACCAAAATCAGGATCAAGATAATTAAAACTATTCCGCAAAAGTAATAACAGACTGAAAATAACCAATAAACCAATCAACCAATAACTGAACAGGCCCTTGATAGCCGACGGTTTGGCCATGATGATAAGTTTAGAGTAAAGATAATTAATAGCTTTATTATATCAGACTAAGCGCAATTGACAAGCTGGCTAGCCTTTGTTATAGTAGGGGGCAGCTGAAGACAGCTGATTTTTTATTGTTTAGTTTATAATACTATGGCACACAAGAAAGCCGGTGG
>CAYVMB010000087.1:0-2089 GCA_964452435.1 uncultured Gammaproteobacteria bacterium | reverse complement strand
TGGCCTTTATTATATCAGTCAAAAATTAGAAAATCGCCGGACACGTCTTAAATACTGGCAGGAACAGGCAACTCAGCAAGCTGATCGCTCAGTAACCTTAATTGAGGGCTGGAATAGCCAACAAATTGCTGATAAATTAGCCACTAGCCAACTCGGCTTTAGTGCTGACGATTTTTTACAGCTTGCCGGCTATCCAAAAAAAAATTATCAATCCCTAACAATTAACAAGTGGCCCCAGGACTTTTCTGACAATTATGACTTTCTTCGCGATAAACCAAAATATGTTGGCCTTGAGGGTTACCTCTTTGCCGACACTTATCGTTTTCGACCATCTTCTAGCCCAGAGGAGGTGGTAATTAAACTACTTGATAACTTTGGCCGCCAGCTGAACACAAAAATGCGTCAGGACATTGAGAACCAAGGCAAGACAATTTATCAGGTTGTTACTATGGCTTCTTTGCTAGAAAAAGAAGTGCGCAGTGAAAAAGATATGAAAATAGTCTCAGATATTTTTTGGAGACGAATTAAAAACCGCCAGCGCCTAGAATCTTGCGCTACCTTGGCCTATATTCTTGGTAAAAATAAGCCACAATATTCTTACGAGGAAACTAGAATCGATTCTCCTTATAACACCTATATCAATGCTGGTCTGCCGCCAGGACCGATAGGCAGCCCCAGTCTCAAAGCTATCCGTGCCGCCATTTATCCGACCAGCAATAATTATAATTTTTTCTTGACTCGCCCCGATAATGGTGAAACAATCTTTAGTCGCAATTTTGAAGAACACAAAGTTAATAAAGCTAAATATTTGCAATAAAAAAAGTCCGCGTTAGGCGGACTAGAGAGAAACTGAGAAGAGCGTTGCTGGTTATTTTTTTATGATTTCTTTAAGCGTATTGCTTAATTGGCTATGACTATAGGCGTCAGCAATGAAATAATCAGCACCAGCTGTAATTAGTTCATCACCTTTCTTACCACAACTACTCATAGCAATTATAACGTTCGCTTGTTTTTTTTCTTTTAGTTGCCTGATTATTTCCAGACCCCTAGTTCTAATGCTACCAGCCTTAAGATGCATGGTAGGCAAACTAAACTCTACTAAAGCAATATCTACTTTTTCAGAATGCATAGCCGATGCTTCATCGTGGGCAATAATTACTCTAACATCATTCCCCAAGTTTCTTTTAAGGGCATGAGTTAATAAGTTGATGATTTGCTGGTCATCGTCTACAATCAAGACACTAATAGGCTCTTTCATTTTTATCTCCTCGTGTTTAAAGAACGATTTCTTATCTCTAAGATAAACTAGGTGGAGCAACTAGTCAAGACTAGTGATTATTTATCACCCCCAGCTTGACAAGCCGATCATTTTCTCCTAAGATTGGGAAGTAATGTAATACTTCGTCGCAGACAGCAGGTGGCTTAGGCGTAAAACCTGCCGAGACAAAAATATTTTGACTCTGCCCCAAAGGTCGAACTGCGATTGTTACATAGCAGTTTTTTTATTTTCACGAAACGACTATGCCAAAAACCAAACAACAGAAAGAAATTATCCTGCGCGACCTGGATGCCAGACTAGCTAGATCCAAATCTGTAGTCTTCGCTTCCTTCAATGCCTTGACTGTCAAGGATAATGAAGAATTGCGCAACCAGCTTTGGGAAGAAGAAGGTGAATTCTTAGCTATCAAAAAAACCTTGTTAAATCGTGCTCTCGGTGGCCTCAAGCTAACTGAACAGCCTGATGTCAAAGGTTTTAGTGGTCAAGTAGCCGTCATCTTCGCCTATGGCGACCAGGTATCGCCAGCCAAACTGCTACAAAAATTCCAAAAGACTCATGAAGACAAAATTGCCTTCTTGGGCGGTGTTTTGGATGGACAACTATTATCAGCTACCGATGTTCAATCGTTAGCTAATCTGCCGAGCAAATTAGAATTACAGGCCCGCTTAGTTGGCACCTTAAACGCGCCAATCAGCGGCTTTGTCAATGTACTAGCTGGCAACCTACGCGGTCTAGTAACTGTCCTAAAGGCAGTAGCTGACCAAAAAGCTTAATAATCGCTCCGTAATTTACGGAATTAATTTAATCCTA
>CAYVMB010000086.1:0-2096 GCA_964452435.1 uncultured Gammaproteobacteria bacterium | reverse complement strand
TGGAGCAAAAACAAAGGTCTTACCATCACTACTACTTACTTTAACTTTGTCGGCTGCTAGATTGGTTATTTCATTATCACCGGCCTCGGTTTGAAAAAATTTAATACTAGTCGTGACAATATTAGCATTGTTACAGGAGCCAGTAGCATCATTACCACCCTGGCAGATAGTTGAGGCTTTCATTTTTTCCCTAAAAGTCACGATAACCCCGGTATTTCTAGGAATATCCGTCTGACCAGGGGCTGGATAAACATTCTGAACAATACCGCTGCCCAAAGCACCTAGACCAACCTGATTATCAGGAACACTATCAACTGTTGATTGGCCAGAACCGTTGCCCAAAGCATTGTTAAGCCTATCAATTACAAAGGTCACAATAGCAAAAGCCGACAAAATAATCAGTAAACCAATAGCCGCTGATTTTAGAGTATCTTTAGCTTTCTTTAATTTATCAGCATTACCTTCGCTGGTCATCCACAAAAAACCAGCATAGATAATTAACACGACAGCAATCGTCCCTAAAAAACCTAAGGCTATTTGAATAATCCGCGCTACAGTTACGCGCGGATCCTGGGCCGATAGGCCTGTACTATTCATGTAATTCACCCCCAAAGAGTCCTCAGCTGAAACGCTGGAAATGCCTAGCGCCAGCGGTGTCAGACAAACAACTAACAAACAAACACTGGCGAGTAGCCAGGTAGTACCAAGCGATGACCTTTTCATGTTAATTTTTTTGACTGATTAGCAAAATTAAAGTATAGTTTTAGTATAGCACAAGCTGGCCTTAGCCAACAAGAGCCGATTGTTTATGACTATTGAACAAATACTCGCCAAGATTGCTGATCACTATCAACCCAACGAAATAGCTTTAGTTAAAAAGGCCTATGAATTCGCGGCTAAAGCTCATGAGGGACAAAAAAGGCTAACTGGCGAACCATACATCCAACACCCGCTCCATACTGCTTTTATTTTAGCGCAAATCAACGCTGACGCACCAATTGTGGCGGCTGGTTTATTGCACGATGTGCCCGAAGACACTAAATACAAGATATCCAACATTAAAAAACTATTTGGCGAAGACATTGCTTTTCTGGTCAGCAGTGTTACCAAGCTAAGTCTAATCAATTACCGGGGCCAAGAGCGCTATCGTGAAAGCTTGAAAAAAATGTTTCTGGCTATGGCCAAAGACCTACGAGTTATCTTAATAAAATTTGCCGATCGGCTACATAATTTAAGAACTCTAGAATATCTGCCTGATGAAAAGCGCAAGCGGATTGCTAACGAAACATTAGAAATCTATGTTCCGATTGCCGGCCTATTAGGCGTCTGGCATCTTAAGTGGCAGATGGAGGATATCTGCTTTAGACACTTACACCCAGAAGAATACCAAGAATTATCCAAAAAATATGAGGTAGAAAAAAAGATTGAATTAGATCAATATATTAATCGCGCTGGCCGCGAACTTGGCGTCGCTCTAGATAAATTAAAAATCAGCCACGAAATCAATGGACGATTCAAACATTTATATAGCATCTGGCAAAAAATGAATAATAAGCAACGCAAATTTGACGAAATCTACGATGTTTTTGCCCTAAGAGTTATTGTGCCAACCGTTGATGACTGTTACCGCACGCTAGGCGCTATCCATAGTTTATGGAAACCTAGTATTAATAGATTTAAAGACTATATTGCCCTACCTAAACCCAATGGCTACCAAAGCCTACACACCACGGTTTTTGGTGATGAGGGCCGAGCCACTGAATTTCAGATCAGGACCAAACAAATGCATGAACAGGCCCAATACGGCGTAGCTGCTTATTGGAATTATAAAGAAAATATTAATCACCCCCTAACCACCAACCTTTATTGGACTCAAGAAATACTAGCTATACAAAAAAATAGTCCAGACACCCAGACATTTATTCAAAAACTACAATTAGATATCTTTAACGATCGTCTTTTTGTTTTAACCCCCAAGGGCGATGTTTATGAATTACCAATTGGCGCAACCCCAATTGATTTTGCTTACGCGGTTCACACGGAAATCGGCAATAAGGCTAAGGGGGTATTAATTAATAATAAGATCGGTCAATTAA
>CAYVMB010000085.1:0-2158 GCA_964452435.1 uncultured Gammaproteobacteria bacterium | reverse complement strand
CGCCAATTAATGATAGCTATTGGCCAATTATTTTTTTCGGCTTGGACCAATAAGTCAGCGGTTAAGTCAGCACCAGTATGACGGATCAGTTTTACGCCATAAGTCAAAGCGGCCAAGCTTAGACCAAAACCATCAGGCAAAGATAAATCAGCCCGATTGAGAATATCGCGAAATTGTTGATTTTTTTTGGCGGCTAAAGTGAACTCCGGATTAACCGTAACAATTAGATGATTTTGCTGACTATTTAAATAATCGGCTAAAAGCTGTTGCAGCGCAGAGTCGCTTAAATTATTTAATTTAATATCAAGTAGCTTAATTGAGTACATAACGAACTTGTAAATATTTTTTGTCGTAGTGGTTCTGGTAATTTTTCTATACTATACCTTAACATAACTCTAGGCATTCGACTAGCCTGCTGATCAAGAAAATTAAGTAAAGCAGATTGATTGCGCTTACCAACTTCTCTTAAAACCCAGCCAGTAGCCTTGTGTAGTAAGTCGTGTTGTTCAGTTAAGTATTGCTTGGCCATAATTAGAGCAGTTTTATGATCGCCAGACTTAATAAGAGTTAAATTAGCAACCATAGCCGCTCGCCTGGCCCACAGATTATTGCTGTGGCTTAGTTCTATTAGTAGCGTATTGTTTTGATTATTAACTAAATATTGCCCGATAATCTTGGGAGCGGTCAAGTCAATTAAATCCCAATTATTAAAACTTGCTATATTGTTTAGATAAAAATCTAAATAGTCTTGATGTTTGTTTGGATTGAGCCGGTATTGGTCAACCAAAATAAGGCCAGCAGTTAGGCGAACTTCATGAATTGGATCGGTCAGTAATTTTTTGATTTCACTAAGCGGCAGATTGGCAAAATGCTTGGCGATTGTTCGCTGCTCGGGCACAGTAATCCCCAAAAATATATCACCTTGACCATATTCCCCTGGTCCGGTTTTGAAAAAGCGACTAAGAATAGCGGCCTTGGCTGGATTGGCTAATTGTTGTAGGGCTTGGCGAACGGCCTGATAATCGTTCTTGGCTGACTGGTTTATTGTCATAAATGTGGTTGATAAAAAACTTGGGCAAAGTTAAGAACATGGTCTTTTTTAATAGTAATACCCTCTTTTTGCAAGAGCTGGCGTTTTTTGTTTAGGCCGGTGGCAAATCCGGTTAGCTGGCCAGTACTACCGACGACGCGGTGACAAGGCACGGTTGGCCAATAAGGATTGTGATTAAGAGCTTGGCCGACAGCTCGAGCAGACCGTGGCCGGCCAATAGCCTGAGCAATGGCGCCATAAGTACTAATGCGGCCGCTAGGGATTTGCCCGGTAGCCGAGTAGACTAATGAGGCAAAGGGGCTGATTGTGGAAATTATTTTTTTCATTAAGATAATTATATCGTTTTTTTGTTATTAAGAAAATAAAAAAGCCTCCGGAGAGGCTTGGTAAAAGAGGTAGGTTGGTCAAGAAGGGTCAAGCAGTTTGAAGACAGGCTGCATAGCTGGCTTTTAGCCAACTTCTTATCTGCTCTGTTTCTTCAGATGACAATTCTGAATCAAAGTCATCGGCAAAGAAGCCGCTGCTGATTTCTTTCATGCGGTTGAAATAGAAATCAGTAGAATAGTCATCATCGTTGGCACAGATGTGCTCCATAAACGCACGACTGATGACTCTCTTGATATACTCGAGTCGGCCGTCGGCTATAATTTTGATGGCCTGCAAGTATGTTCGCCTTTTTGCGTCAAAGTGAGCGTATATAAAGAAGAAAATAAGAGCCAGAAAGCTAGCACAAAGCATAACGATAAAGGCGTTGAAGCCAAATTTATCGTTAATTACTTTTATTGTTTCCCTGTCCATTAAAAGGTATAGTGGGCAGGTTATGCCCGTTAAGGCAATCCCAATCATAGCTATAGCCATGCAAACTTTTGCCAATCTGGTGGCTTTTAGCTCCATCGGGGTTAACATTGCCTGATTGTCAACGAGTTGTTGGAACTCTTGGCAAGCGCTATTCACGATTTGAGCGGCGAGATTTTGGGAAGTTTCCATAACCTCCTCCTTTTATTTTTTGTTATTTAGGTACAATTAGTATCGTCTTAGATTAATCCCAATATTGATTTTTGTCAATAACCATCGGGTGATTTTTAAAAAGGCCAATTTTATGCTATA
>CAYVMB010000084.1:0-2181 GCA_964452435.1 uncultured Gammaproteobacteria bacterium | reverse complement strand
TTGTACCACCACGGGGAATCGAACCCCGGTTACATGGATGAGAACCATGCGTCCTAGCCGCTAGACGATGGTGGCGTCTTGAATTCGCTGGTAATATACCAAAAACTTTCTGGTCTGTCTAGACCTTTAGACCAAATATTCTCCCAAAACCGTTGGCTGACCAATTAAAAATTCAGACCCACTAACAGCTTGACGACCGGCCATTTGTAGTCGCTCAATTATCAGGCTGCCTTGGCTAGTTCCGACAGCCAATTGGCCATCAATTAAGCCAACCTTACCTGGATTAAGCCAACTCTGATCGGATAATTGAATAGCAATAATCTTTAGCCGTTGATCGCGCCAAGTTGTCCAGGCGCCTGGTGCTGGTTGCATGGCGCGGACCAACCTTTCAATTTCTATAGCTGGTTTTTGCCAATCTAATTTAGCATCTTCAGTTGTGACCAATCCAACATAGCTAGCCTGACTATCGTCTTGCGGCAGAGGAGTTAGACGTCCTTCAATATACCCTATTAGGGTATCTGGTAAAATAGCGGCGGCGGTACCACCAATTTTACTAGCTAAACTACCCATCGTTTCATCGGTTGCCAAAGGAATAGCCTCTTGAAAGATAATTGGTCCAGCATCTAACTCTTTAACTAATTTCATTATGGAAAGGCCAGTCTGCTGATCGCCATTAATAATCGGCGCTGATAATACGCCAGCTCCTCTATATTTAGGCAGTAATGAGCCATGAACATTAATCCAGCCGAATTCTGGCAGATCCAGCAAAGCCTCGGGGATCAATTTGCCATAAGCGATAACCACAACCACATCTGGCTTGATATCAGCTAACACCGGCTGCCAAGTTTTTAATTTTTCCGGCTGCCAAACCGTTAAGCCATTATTTAGGGCCCAAACCTTAGCTGGCGGGGGAGTTAATTTCCAGCCACGGCCAGCTGGCTGATCGGGCTGAGTCAATAAGCCGGCTACCTGGAAACGGCTATCGTCAAGGATGGCCTGAAAAGCTGGCACCGCTAATTTAGGCGAACCAACTAATAATATTTTAATCTTTGAGGCAGCCATGCTTATTGGCTTAAATGATCAATAAATAAAACACCGTCCAGATGATCAACTTCGTGCTGAATAACTCGAGCCAGCGTTCCTTTGGCTGGCAAATGGACTTCCTGCCCCAAATCATTAATATAATGACAGACTAATTCTTTGGCTCGTCGCACTGGCCCAAAAACATTAGGGACTGATAAACAACCTTCTTCTTCCACTAAGGTGGCCGAGCTAAGATCGCTCAATACTGGATTAATCATCGGCCAAACACCCTCGTCGGTATTTATAACAATCAGCCGCCAATTACGGCCAATCTGTGGTGCAGCCAAACCAATACCGTCTTTAACCAACATAGTTTTGGCCATATCAACCATCAATTCTTGAAATTTCTTATCTTTGAGCATAGCCAAATCAACCGGTTGAGCCAAGCGGCGCAAACGAGAATCAGGATTGATAACCAGCCGTCGAACACGGCCGCTAGCGATTTGCTTTTGATCCATAGCTTAGTTATACTTTAAGGGTCTTTTATCTTAAAACTTTTGTCTTATTTTAGCAATATGCCTCGTGATGTTCGTCAATTTACTGATATTAGCCAACTAATTAATCGGCCACGGCCGGTGATTAAACCGACTGCTCATCCTTGGCAACAATTAGCCTTAGAGGTGATTGAGCGCTTGCGCATGCCTGATTTTAAACGTTCCGCTACTTTTCAGGCTTGCCAGCAATTCCCTGAATCAGTTATTCGTCAAGCAGTAATTGATACTCAAGAACTTTGTCAACAAGGTTCGCGTTGGCAATATTTTTTCAAAATTCTTGGCAATTATCGCCAAGACCGGCCTGATCGTTTTAATTAGCCGACTGCCAACGCCAAACTGCACTGCCAACGCCAAATGGCGCTTCATAAACCAAATTTTGCCAAGAACCATCTTGCCTATCCATAGCTGCTTGCAAGGCCAAATAAGCTAACCAGGCACACTGGCCAGTTTCACCAGCCATATCAACAGATAAATCTAACAAGGCTTGCTGATCATTTTGACGCAAGGCCTCTTGTAAGCGCTGATCAAATTTATGACCACGAGCCTGCAAACCATTGGGCTGATCGGCTCCCAAACAATGGGCCAAATCGCCTGAACCAATTAA
>CAYVMB010000083.1:0-2219 GCA_964452435.1 uncultured Gammaproteobacteria bacterium | reverse complement strand
GGCAGGCGGCGGCGCATGGCTTCTTCACCCAGTCCAATAAACTTGGCAGTCTGATTAAATTGAAAGGTATCAATAATATCAGTAAAATTTGGTTGAACTAAAACTAAGCGACAATCTTGACTTTTAATCTGTGACAACTGATATTTAATCGACTGCTCACGAATAATCGTATAAGACTGAATTAGTGTAGTAAACAGGGTTGGCTTGGCTACAAAATGAGCTGATGGCTGGACTGATAAATCAAGAGCAATAATAAGCTTGGCTCCTAGTTGGCTAACCACGCTGGCTGGAGTGCTATTAATTGATCCGCCATCCACCAAATAACGTCGATCAACTTGAACTGGTGGAAATAAACCAGGAATAGCAATGCTAGCTAAAACAGTCTGGGCGATATTACCTTGGCGTATAACCACCTCTCGACCACTAGCCAAATCAGTAGCTACAATAGCTAACGGAATTTGACAATCTTTGAATTGTTTTCGACCAAAAATATTGTGAACAAATTTTCTAATTTTTTTACCAGCCAAGAATGAATAGCGCGGATTGCCAATATCGACGAATTCGCGCCAAGCTTTAGAACGATCAAACGACAAACATAAAGCTTCTAATTCAGCTAGCGGCTTGCCTAGGGCCAACCAAGCCCCAATAATTGCCCCAATACTGGTGCCGGCAATATAGTCTGGAGTGATTTTGGCTTCAGCTAAAACTTTTAGGGCTCCAACATGAGCCAGTCCACGAGCCCCACCGCCGCCCAAGGCTAAACCGATAGCTCTTTGCTGGATTGTTGGTTGATCCTTTGGCTTAGGCTTCACTAACAATTTGGCCATTAAAAATCTCTAATAAATTATTGATCGATGAATCTGCTGGTTGCTCAGAAAAATCATTGGCTTCATTTGGTTGACTAGACTCTAACTTAATATCTAGATCGGCTAATAATTTAGTGGTAATAGCTACTGGTTGCTGACAAACCTCAGCTAAAACCTCTTCCAATAGATGCTTAATCTTGGGCTGTTTGACTTGATCTTGGTGAAATTTATAACGAAATAACAGACAAACTTGTTGACCATCCAGCTGTGGCTGGCAAGCTTTGAGCATAACCGATAACCCGGCATTACGGCTCTTAATCTTGTCTAAAACTATTGACCAGCGACCAGGAAGATCATCAATCAAGAGCGGCGACTGTTTAGAATCATCAACAATTTTAATGGGTTCAGTTTTAGTAACGGTAATCTCTGGTACAGTTTTAACTGGAGTTGCCGACTGGTTAGGGCGGCTTGCTGGCGGCTGCTCAGTCGGTTGCAAAGCTTTAACAATAGCTAACTCAACTGGTAATTGGCTAATAAAGGCTTCCTTACTTTCATTAAAGGCTTGTAAAAATATTTGTAATAGCTGAACTAAACGATTAGCTGAAAATCGTTGACGTAAATCTAGCAAGCCAAAGGCATCATCCTCGCCCCATTGAGCCTGATAGTCAGGCAATAATTGCGGATTAATTTTACTTAATAATAATTGGCGCAATATTTCTATTAAATCCTGTAAAAAAACTCGAACATCACGACCGTCAGCTACCAATTGATTAACCAAATTGATTGCTTCAACAGCGTTCTGCTCAACCAATGATTTTAGAAATTGGCTAAGCAAAGTCATATCGCTATTAGGAGCTAATAAATAAAAATCTTCCATGGTTAAATTATTTTCACTACCCTTGATTGGCTGACTAATGGCTAATAATTGACCCAACAGACTCTCAGCATCACGTAGATGACCTTGAGAGTTCTTAAAAATAGCCGTCAAGACTGCGTCATCGGCCGACCAACCCTCTTGTTTAAGAATGTATTGTAGTTTCTTGGCCATATCTGACGGACCAATTTTTTTGAAATCAAACCGCTCGCAGCGCGAAATAACCGTAGCCGGAATCTTATGAACTTCAGTGGTACACAAAATAAACACTACCTGCTTGGGCGGTTCTTCTAAGGTCTTTAGGAGTGCATTAAAAGAAGAATTAGATAACATGTGGACCTCGTCAATAATAAAAACCTTATACTGCCCACCATTAGACGCTAAACGACTACTAGCAATAATATTCTCACGAACATTATCAACACCAGTTTGACTAGCCGCATCAACCTCAATAATATCTAATGACTGGCCAGCGGCAATAGCTAAACAATTAGCACACTGGTTACAGGGTTCAGCTGAGTCAGCTGGCCGATTTAAAC
>CAYVMB010000082.1:0-2235 GCA_964452435.1 uncultured Gammaproteobacteria bacterium | reverse complement strand
TCAGTATAAAAATAAGTAAAAGCGACCACTAAAATAAAATAGCTGATACCATAGAACCACTGATTGGCCAACAAACCGATAACCCAGGTTGAGGCACTGGCTAACCAAGCCACCTTGCTAGTCACAAAGAATTGAGCAATCATTGACGGAAAAAGAATGACTGAGACAGCGAAAATAATCGGAATGACTCCGGCCATATTAACTCGGAGCGGCAAATGGGTGGTGCTGCCGCCATAACTATGGCCGCCATGCATTTGGCGGGCATATTGCACTGGAATATTGCGCTGACCTTCACTGATATAAATAACCCCAACAATCGTTAAAACCGCGATAATAACAAAGCCGATAACCATAAACAGCTTAGAGCTATCATAGGTCAAGGCTAATTGCTGAACTGACTGCGGCAAGCCGGCAATAATACCGGCAAAAATCAGCATAGAAATGCCGTTGCCTGTCTTTTTCTCGGTAATCAATTCACCAATCCACATCAAGAAAATAGTGCCGGCTGTAATGGTAACGATAATGGTAATATAGCTTAGCCAGTCAATGGAGCCGAGAATCTGATAACTGGAGCGGCGTAGTAAGGCAATCATGCCATAAGACTGAATTACCGCTAATGGCACTGTTGCCCAGCGAGTCCACATATTAATCTTTTGCCGACCGGCTTCTTCTTTATTCATTTCTTCAATTGATGGAACAATCATTCCCAACAGCTGGAAGATAATTGAGGCTGTAATATATGGCGCCACCCCCATCATCACGATGGAAAAATTCTGCATACCGCCGCCGGAAAATAGATTCATCAAACCCAAGAATTGATTGGAAGCGAACAGATCGCGCAGGGCCTGAGCATTGACGCCAGGCACTGGTAAGTGGGCCGCCAGCCGAAAAATTACCAGCATGGCGATGACAAACAAAATATTGTTCCTCAATTCACGAATCCGCCAAATTTTCAGTAATTTTTCCATAAAAGTAATTTATTCAACTATTTTTCCACCCAGCTTGGTCAACTGCTCTTGAGCTGCGGCGCTAAGTTTAATTCCCTTAATTTGTAAATTTTTTAGCTTTAATTCGCCGTTAGCTAATAGTTTGATGTTCTTGAGCTGACTAACTAGTCCAGCTTTAAGCAAGCTGTCTGGTGAAATTACTGCACCATCGGCAAAATTGCGACTCAAAATTGATAAATTAACCACCTGATATTTAGGTTTATCTGATTGAAAACCTCTTAATTTCGGAATCTGTAGCAGGGCCTTCTTCAAGGCCATGCGCTTCAAGCCGCTGACGCCCGAACGAGATTTCTGTCCCTTAAGGCCTTTGCAACTATAGTTACCATGGCCAGAAGCATTACCTCGGCCGACTCGCTTGCGCTGCTTGGTAGAACCAGCCGCCGGTTTTAATGTATGGAGTGTCAACATAAAGAAAAAATTAATTAATTGCTACTTCAGCCTCAGTTTCAATCTTGGCTGCAACTATTGGCTTAACTGATGGACGATGACTAGAAGCTGGTTTTTTAAGATTGCTGAGAGCCTTAATAACACACTTGGCGTTATTAATCTTGTTGTGGGAACCAAGCATCTTGCTAGTAATATTGTGAATGCCGGCTAATTCTAAAATAATACGCACCACGCTGCCAGCAATAATACCACGACCCTGCTTGGCTGGTTTTAATAAAATTAAAGCGGCATCAGATTTCTGCTTGATTTCATGAGGAATAGTCTTGTCAATCATCGGCACAGTAATCAAATTCTTCTTAGCCTGATTAACCGCTTTATTAACGGCAATAGTGACATCCAAACCTTTAGCTAAACCAATGGCCACTCGCCCCTTACGATCACCAATAGCCACACAAGCTCTAAAACGCATTCTTTTACCACCGGCCATAACTCTAGTAACTCTGGCGATGTCCAGAATCTTTTGATCAAATTCATCCTGAGGCTGACGATCATTGGACCGGCGATCACCGCGGCCGCGGCTACCAGCATTACCCCGTTGACCGCGATTATTACCGCGGCTAGGGCGCTCAGTCGCCTGATTTTCAGTAGCAACGGGCACAGCCTCTGGAGTGGCTTGTTCTTCGCTAACGATAGTATCTTTAATTTCAGTCATACTTGGTGCTAATTAACTAAAATTGCAAGCCAGCCTGGCGAGCGCCTTCAGCGGCGGCTTGAACACGGCCATGATAGGCGCTGCTACCTCGATCAAAAACTATTTGGCTAACTTTTTTGGCTAATAATT
>CAYVMB010000081.1:0-2273 GCA_964452435.1 uncultured Gammaproteobacteria bacterium | reverse complement strand
TCAGCTAGCAATCTGAACGCTAGCTTACCGACCAGCTCTAGCTTTACCATTAATCCCAGATTGACTGAGCCGACTGATATCGCTAGTCTAGCTACGCCAACCATTAATGATTTTGCGACTTCCACTATTTTAGATAAGATTTTAGTCAATGGCACCAAAGACGCTAGCGCCGACATTTGGCTCAATGGCCAACGCGTAGTGGGCTTAGATAGTGAAGTTACCTGGAGCTATAGCGTGCCTTTAGAGATGGGAGTTAATGATTTTAGTCTTTTGTCTAAAGATTCGGCGGGCAAAGTCAGTCCAACAATTAATTTTACGATTAGTCGTTTAGAAAATAAATTCGTACCGGTGCCAACCATTAATAGCCTCAAGCTGACTACTGATCAGGCGGTTCAGGCTCTAAGCGGCAGTAAGGATATCAACACCGCTATTATTATCAATGGCCAAGAAGCTGTGCCACAGGATAATAAGACGACTTGGCAAGTGACCGTGGCTCTAAAATATGGCCGTAATGATTTTTCCATTGTCGCTCAAAGCGCCGCCGGTTATCAGAGCGATCCGCTGTCTATCTCAATTCAGCGGCCTGACACTACCGGTCAGCAGGTTTTAGTCAATGAAGCCCAGGCTTCTATTGGTGTAGCTGTGGATGCGGCTCTGAGTAAGAAATTGGCTGGCCGGATTTTGCTGCAAGTTGAGGCCAAGGGTGAAGCTTGGTATATTAATCCGCTTAATGGCCAGCGTTATTTTCTAGCTGGTCCAACCAATGCTTTTAATCTAATGCGTCAATTGGGTCTGGGAGTTAAGCATAGCGTCATTACCGCTAAGACAGTAGATAGCAAATTGCTGGGTCGCATCTTAATTGATGTTGATGACAGTGGCAAAGCTTATTATATTCATCCAGTTAGCAAGAAGCTTTATTATTTAGGCCGCCCAGCTGATGCCCTGCAGGTAATGCGTCAGGTTGGTCTAGGTATTAATAATCAGAATTTAAGAAAAATTAAATTAGCCCAATAACATTGACGATAAACGATTTTTAAAGTTGGCCAGCCCGTCTTTACTGGCTAGGCCTTGTCAGGTTTTTGTTAAAGGTATATAATATCAATAAGAATGGCAGGTTTACTGCCAGGTAATTAATCATTACACCTATGTCTATGACAAAGGCTCAATTGGTTGATGGTTTGGCTAAGAATTGCAACCTTAGCAAAAAGGCTGTCAACGATGTCTTGAACGAAATGTCCGGTATGGCCTATAAAGAGGTCAAGAAGAACGGCGAATTTATCGTTCCTGGCATTGGTAAATTGGTTAAGGTCCAGCGCAAAGCCCGCATGGGCCGCAACCCAGCGACTGGCGCTCAGATCAAGATCGCGGCCAAGACCGTGGTTAAGTTCCGTGTGGCCAAAGCAGCTAAAGACGCTGTGGCTTAGTCTACTGCCTCTAGTTTCTTTACCAAAAATCACCAACCCCCATAAAGGGTTGGTGATTTTTATTTATATGCCCCCCCATAGTCTTGATATGCTTATTTTCATTGATGAATCTGGTGATGCTGGTTTTAAATTTAATAGCGGTTCTACTAATTATTTTGTTATTAGTGCTGTTATATTCAGCGATAATCTAGAGGCGGTAAGAACAGTTGTTGCGATTAAAGATTTAAAATGTCGGCTTGGTTTTTCTAGAACAACAGAGTTTAAATTTTAGCGGTTCTCGTCGAACTGTGGTTATAGATTTTTTACGTATTGTTAATGTGTTTGATTTTAGAATTAAGTCGCTAGTTATTGATAAGCGGTTGCTCAGCAGTAAAAAAGTAAAGGATGATAAATATTCTTTTTATAATCAAGCCGTCAAGTGGTTATTAATTTATCTTGGTGACTCTATTAAAGAATCACATATTACTATAGATGGTAGTGGCGAGAGGTTGTTTCGTCAGTCTTTTTTAACTTATTTAAGGCAAGCATCTAACTCAAATCAAAGAATTATCTTTAAGAAATGTCGTTTAATTAATTCTAAAAGCGAGATTCTAATTCAGTTGGCTGACATGATTGCTGGTAGTACCCGATGTTATTTTGAAGCAGTCAAAACCGATAGTGAGATTTATCGGAATATTTTTAAATGGCATATTGATAATGAATGGTTTTTGGATAATAAAAAATAGCCCGATAAGGGCTATTCCCAACCACGCTCCTATTCTGGACTAGCCAGACACACCACCATCCGGTAATAGTTCGGAGTACAGGTTTTTGTAAAATAACTATAGCAAAGTTTATTTATGGAGTCAA
>CAYVMB010000080.1:0-2312 GCA_964452435.1 uncultured Gammaproteobacteria bacterium | reverse complement strand
AGCTGATTTTTTATTGTTTAGTTTATAATACTATGGCACACAAGAAAGCCGGTGGCTCCACAGCCCTTGGCCGCGATTCACAAAGTAAACGACTTGGCGTTAAATTACAGGATGGCCAAATTGCTAAGGCCGGTTCTATTATTGTTCGTCAACGTGGCACCAAATACCGAGCCGGAACCAATGTCGCGGTCGGTAATGACCACACTCTATTCGCCACAGCTCCGGGACAAATTAAATTTCGGACCAAAAAATTACGTCGCTTTGACAATCATCTCAAAGACGCGAAAATTGTAGAAATCAACTAGCTAGTCGCGAATACAAAAAACACCGCTTGAAGCGGTGTTTTTTTATTACTACTAATTTTATTTAATTTTTTCTAATAAAACCTGACGGGCTTTAATTAGCTGCGGATCAATATTCTTATCAAAATCTTCTTCAGTCAATTCAACCTCTATATTCGGCTCAATACCTTTATCATTAATTGAGGTGCCATTCGGAGTTAACCATTTAGCAGTTGTAATTTTAACCATCGAACCGTCAGACAAATCACGAACCACCTGCACCGACCCCTTACCATAAGTTGTTTTTCCAACAGTTGTTGCTTGCTGGTGATCCATCAGGGCGCCAGCCACAATTTCTGAAGCTGAAGCACTACCTTGATTAATTAATACCACGGTTGGTAAACCGGCTAATGGCGCCAAACCACGAGCATTTTGCGGCCGAGCTGGTTGTTGGTTGGAAAATTGTTCGCTGACAATTACCCCGTCGCTAATCCAAAAGCTAGCAATGGCCACAGCTGAATCCAAATATCCGCCGGGATTATTGCGCAAATCAAGAATCAAACCACGCGGTTTTTTTTGCTCTATTTCTTGGACGGCCGCCTGAAAAAGCGGTTCAGTGTCGGTATTAAAATTATTAATCGTAATCGTATATAAACCAGTCTTCTGATCGTAGCTAGTCTTAACACTCTTAACAACAATGGTATCACGGACAATACTAATATCTCTTAATTTGTCGCCATTACGAGCAATAGTTAAGGTAACAGTAGTGCCTTTAGCGCCACGAATTTTTTTAACAGCCTCATCAACCGTCAAGCCAACGGTAGATTGCTTATCAATAGCATAAACTTTATCGCCAGGTCGCAAACCAGCTCGTTCAGCTGGCGTTTCAGCCAATGGGGCAATAATTGTAATAACCTCATTGCGCAAACCAACCTCAGCACCAATACCAGAAAAAGTGCCAGTTAAATCTTCATTAAAAAGCTTGGCCTCTTCCGGATTCATAAAAACCGTATAAGGATCTTCAGCCGAACCAACCAACCCGCCAAGCGCACCATAAAATAACTGTTTATCGGTTAACTTATCCTGATCAACATAATTAGCTTTCATTAAATCCCAGGTTTGCCAAAATAAAGAAAAATCAAGATCGCTAGAAAGGCGGCCTTGTTTGTCTTGTTGATAAAGACCAGCTATTCGACCCAATAAAACGGTTTGCGGATCGGAAAGACGACGAGCCAGTTCAGCTCTCTGACCATAAATTAGACCACCAATAAAACCAAGGCTGATCACCAGAACAAACAAAAAAAATCGGCCGACAATCCGTCGCCAGCGGCCAGCCGAACAAAATTTAAACATATAGCTTTAAGGGATTATTTTAATTGACTCATCCATTTTAACACAAGTTGAAAGAATCAACAAAGTAGTCTATGATGATAATAATTAACTCTTTCTTTATATGAGCAAATTCATTATCAACGGACAACAACCTCTAGGTGGCCGAATCAGGGTTGGCGGAGCAAAAAATCTAGGACTAAAAATTATTCCGGCTAGCTTATTGTCAGCGCAAACAATTACTATTGATAATCTACCAGAAATTGAAGATATCAAGCGCTCTTTAGAAATTGTTGAGTCACTGGGCGGCTTGATCAATCGGCAAGCTGAGCAGTGCCAAATTCAAACCAAAGAATTAACGACGACAACTATACCAGCTGAACTAGCCAATAAATTGCGAGCCTCAATTATGTTTGTCGGGCCAATTTTAGCACGTACTGGCCAGGTTAGCTTTCCTCATCCTGGTGGTTGTGTTATTGGCGCCGGAACTAGACCAATTGATTTATTTTTAGAAGGTTTTCAAGCCTTCGGTGCTCAAATTAAATTTGCCAATGGCTATTATCACCTCAGCGCTAAAAAATTAACCGGCACTGATTATTTCTTTACCACAGTCAGCGTGACTGGTACCGAAGCTTTAATGATGACTGCTACTTTAGCCAGCGGCCAAACTATTTTAAAAAATTGCGCCATGGAACCGGAAAT
>CAYVMB010000079.1:0-2371 GCA_964452435.1 uncultured Gammaproteobacteria bacterium | reverse complement strand
ACATTGACCGCAAAAACCATTACAACCATTATAGCCGCATTCATACTCTGGCGTTGAAGAACTACTACAAGTCGGAATACAGCCAGCCGTTCGATTAATGGTTAATTTAATTGATCGCTTAACACCGTTAGAACTACCTGTTGATTCTAAAAATAACTGACTATTATCAGCATTAACTCCACGATAAATTAATTGATAGCTCTGGTTCTGCTCTTCATTAATATAATTAGGCTCATTATTAATATCAACGCAAGGTCGACAACCAGAAACCGAATCTTCACGACCTGTTGGTATCTTATCAAAAAATAAACACTCGCCAGACTCATTACAGCATAAATCATCATCTTCACTCAAACAGTTACGCTGATCAATTGACTCTACTTTATCAAAAGCCAGAGCTTTTTCCAGGCCACTATCGGCCGCAAAATAGGCCCGCACTGAATCATTTTGAGTTCGACTAATACTAATCGCTACCATAACCAGACTGGCAATAGACAAGCTAATAATAAAAGCTCCGGTAATAATTAACAGGCTAACAATCATAATAACCCCTTTGGCCTTAAGGGCAATTCTATCCGCCGAATTGATAGTTTTCATAAAAACGCGATGATACTGAAGTTTGAACCTGCAGTGACTGCTGGCCAGTTTCTGTATTCAAATAACTTAGAACAAAACGAATAGTAATAAGTGGTTGCTCGCTAGCTACATTCAAATGGCTAGCATAAAAATTAAGCCGACTAATAGTAATATTCGGCGGTGTCATAAAGGCCTCACTATCGCCCCGCTTAATTTTAAGACGATCACTGTCTAGGCTATAGGTAACACAAATATCTTGGTAATTACGAAATTTAATCTGTTCACCATCCTCTGTTACAGCGTAAACGCTTTCAGCTGCTCCACAAGTTCCATCGTCAATTTTAGCCATTCGCAATTCTTTAGTCATCACCTCTAAGGCATAACTAACTGACTCTTGGGCATTTTTAGATGACAAAGTATTGCGTTGAGATCTAATAATCGACAAAAATATATCAGTAGCACTGATAATTAATAAAGCAAAGATGGACACTGCCACCATTGATTCAATTAAAGTAAAACCCCCTGATGATCTCTTAATACCAAGCATAAACATAATCTTGAACTTGATAAACACCCGATTGGCCCTGACCCTGCCAAGAGACATAACAGGTAATCAGACAGTATTCAACCCCAACAATATCATCAGTCGTACATTCACTGGTTAAAAAACGACGAAAAGGCGTAATAATATCACCACCATAACTATAAAAACCATCATCATTAATTCTTAGTGGATCTGTTTCGGTAATATCATTATAACCAGAGTTGTAGTGCCCCTCATAATCAAGAATAAAACCATAGTCATAAATATCTTCTAACGAGCTGGCTGTACTGGAAGATTTCCAGTTATTATCACGAAGATTACGCGCCAGCTCTAAACCTTCCTGAGCTAGTTGAGCTGATATCAAGCTGTTACGATTAAAATATTGAACTCGAATGTTCTGAGCCGCCAATGAAGCTACACCAATTAAACCTATACCCACCATGGCCATGGCCACTAACAACTCAATAAGCGAAAAACCTGATTTTATTGTAGCTTTTCTACGGCTCTTCATTTTATTCCACTTCAACTAAACCAAAAAAATTAACCATAACCTGGCTAGTTGTTGCTTCAGTCTGGTCTCTTAAAATAATCACGATTTGATTATTAGACAAACCATTAATAAAAGTCTGCGGTTCAGGTGGTTGAAAAAAAATCACTCCAGAGTTCACTTCTTGGTCCTGAACAAGAATTTTTTCAATACTTATTTTTTCTGGTAAATTAATCGTCTTAAATACTTTGTCTTTAGTATGATCATTATCTAAATCAACAACTATCTGATAATAGCTGGGATTTTCCAAGCTAGCATAAACTCCCCATCCGCCCAGTGGCGACTGACTAGCGTGATCTGATCCATCAGGATCAACAAAATCTCGCGAACCAACAGCATAACTTTGCGACAAACGAATATTAGCTGCTAATTCCTGAGCTGCTAAACGCAGTTGTGATTGACGGCTGCCTGTACGATAATTAACCACAGTCGCCGAGATTAATGCTGTAAAAATGCCAATAACTATGATAATTTCAATCAAAGTAAAGGCTGTTTTACTAGTTGGTTGGTTGTAAAATGTTTTCATAAAAGATTAATTAGCACCCGGATTTTGTTCCTCCCAGCGCCAGCTCTTTTGTTTAGAGCAAGGATAAATATTAATTAAAGCAGCAGTATCGTCACCAGAACTACCAAAAGTATCAACGGCAACAATCTTATAAACATATTGTTTAGCCACCTCTTCACCAGTAAATTCTTCCCAACAA
>CAYVMB010000078.1:0-2392 GCA_964452435.1 uncultured Gammaproteobacteria bacterium | reverse complement strand
CCCAATCAGACCGGTAAGGGGCACCCCCCTCGCTGATTGGGCACTCCCTTGACGCGCTTGGCAATAGTTTGACCACTAGGGGTGTCCCTTTTTGGTGGAAAAAAAATACCGCACTGGGTCGGTATTTTATTTTATTTCAAATATTTTTAAAAATTAACGAATGGCTGGCAAGCTGCCGCTGGGCCGATTAATCGGCGGACGGCCTGGACGGCCAAAAAATCCTTCACCGCCACGTAGAAGTATTAATTCTTTAGCTGCAAATTGATTATTAGATAATCGCTGCCCCCAAAAACCAATTGGTCGACCATTTAGTCTACTAAAATCTATAAACGGAAGACCAGCTGGGGCTCGAAGCTGACTAATATCAACTTGCCAAGTCTGCCGCTTACGATCAACCAACAATAACCTCTGGTCATCTTCTTCTTCGGCGATAATAATACCAGACAAACGTCCACGACCAGCATTTGACCAAAAACCAATACGCGGATTAACAACATATTCATAAAAAGGCACTTGACGCCCCAAAAGATTATCCATGGTCCGACCAAGTCCTAAATCATAAAGAATAAAACCAATCAATAAGCTAACCAATAGAATTACCGAACCAATCATCCACGGCGAATAACGATAACCTCGGCTAGTATTCTTAATATTGAGATAGGCCAAGTAGACAAAAACCGTTGCTGTAATTATCCAAAAAAATGGCACCGACAATAAAAAAAGCTCGGTTGGACTAGCACCAGCTCGACGATTAGCGTCCAGGGTACCTCCCTGAAAAAAATAAATCAAGAGGGCCGAAGATAGAGCGCCAAAAATCAAGGCTAGAATTCCTGACAGCCAAATGGTCCAATTCTTTAGTATGAATAACCACTGCGGCCGAGGAAAGATCTTGCGGCGTTTTATTTGCTCAATTATTTTTTGATCAAAACGATCTTCTTTAATCATATAATTATAATATTTTTTCTGGATTCAAATTTTTTCTTAATTCATCTTTGGCTCTATTTAGCATTGAACCAACGGTACCCAGCGGCTTCCTAATAATATCAGAGATTTCTTGATAGCTTTTTTCTTCAATATATTTAAGTAATATGACATCCCTATATTTAGATTTTAATCTATACAATGCCTTATTAACTATCTCTTGAAGATGTTTCTGGTCATGATTATAAACCAAATCAAAACTAGCCACCAATTGATTGGCTAATTGATCATCAAAAACATCAGCATGACCCTCTGGCCGGACTGATGTTTTACGATAATGACTAATAACCCTATTTCTGGCTACAGCATAAATCCAAGAAGAAAACTTCATCTGACGATTAAAGCTATTTAGGTTTAAATAAACCTTCAAAAAAACATCCTGCAGCAAATCTTCAGCATCTTCATCTCTAATATTAGTCAGCCGCCGAATATAATTAAATAACTTCAACTTATAGCGTGAAGTAATAATGACAAAAAGATTTTGATCATCCAAAATCAGCGGTATCATTTCTTCGTCAGATAGCTGGTTGATATCAGCTGGCTGGTTCATGCGAAGATTAAATAGATAATTATCTAACTATATTATAACCTGGCCATCAATGATTTGGCTCAAGATTCCCCAACTAACTGTTTTGACTGCCGAGAACTTAAAACCGTAACGCAAAAATACTTGCTGATTAACAATTGGCATTTTGCGGTTGTTAACTATCAGATAGACTGTTCCACCGTTTGGCGATTTAGCTAAAGTATAATTTTTAATTGGACATTGGCCAGTAAGCTCCTTAGAGTGTTTAACTAACTGACCATCACGATAATTCCGCAAATTGCCATCATGGTCAATCACAATATCAGCTGAACTATAATTCAAATATTTAAACACTGACCAATTGGCTATCGGCCGCTTATATTGTCCGTCAATAACATAAACAGTATTACTATTAGCTGACTTAACGGCCTGACCGTCATGATAGGCACCCCAATAAGCCCAGCTCTCGTTATATTGTTTAAAATATTTATCTTCAATTGACTTAGCCGCTTCTTGCTTATAGCCTCGGCCATTCAAACTATTATTATTCAGCTTAATCCTACTGTTATTATATAAATAATAATACTCTCTTTGATACTCTAAAATATTGCCACTCTGAAAAAATTGCCGTAAATAATCAAGGGTCATTGCTGCGGTTTTCAAACTATAGACCTGACTCTCAAAATTCTTGCGATTGAGCTCACTCCACATTTTAATCTTAAAATAATAAACAGTATTCGCTTGCAGATTGGGCAATTCAACTCGGTGGCTAAGTTGATGGTTAGTGGAGGCCCTAATTGATTGCCACAAATTATTTGGATCAGTTCCATAATTAATTTCTGAGGTAGCCATAATGTTGCTATCCCAACTGATTGCGGCTCTTTC
>CAYVMB010000077.1:0-2435 GCA_964452435.1 uncultured Gammaproteobacteria bacterium | reverse complement strand
CATTTTTATCGTATATATAATCGTAGCCGAACATGACGAAATCTTTAGTTAAACAATCCAGCGACCGCCTGTTATTTTTACGCCTCAAGATCAAAGACCAAGCCGCCTTTATTCAGGCCTATGAGGCCTACCAGGCGGACATTTATCGTTTTATATATTTCAAGGTCAATTCTGAGGCTGAAGCCCAAGATCTGACTTCTACAGTTTTTCTCAAGGTTTGGTCAGTCGTTCAGGCCGGTAAATTAAAAGGTTATAATACGCTGAAAAGCTTGCTTTATACGGTGGCCCGCAATACCGTAATTGATTTTTATCGGAATAATAGCAAGCTAAACCATGTTTCCTTAGATGATGAGGCTGAGAGTATTGAGATTGTTGATAGTCAGCCAGGTATTCTGGAAATGCTCCAACAAGACAGCGACCTGAAAATTATTTATCAGGCCCTAGCCGAGTTGAAGCCAGAATATCGTGAAGTTATTGTTATGCATTTTGTCAATGAATTGTCAGTGGCCGAAATCGCCCAAGTGACGGGCAAGCGACCAGGCAATGTCCGCGTCATTATCCATCGCGGTTTAGAGGCTTTGCGTAAGTTAGCCAATGAATAGGTAATTTCTAGACTTAGCATATGAATGATCATTTTGTTAGCCAACAATTAAAGAAACTGCGCCAGATTACTCCCAATGCCGACTGGGTCAGCCAGCAGCAACAGGTGATTATGGCCCAGGTTTACAATGGCCAGCAACCGACTAGTTTGGCTTTTAGCCGCTGGTCAGAATTGTGGCTGTCTTTTAAATATACTTTTTCCCAGCCTGGCGTTGTCGTCAGTGCTATTTTGGCTATCGTTGTCTTGGGTGGCGGCACTACCAGCTATCTGGCCGGCCGTCAGGCTAAGCCCGGTGATTCCTTATATATTGCCAAAAAGATTAATGAACGAGCCCACTTATTAGCCGTTAGTTTTGACCGGGCTGAACAAAATAAGTTAAAATTAGCCTTAGCTAGCCAGCGCGTTTCCGAGATGGCGGCCGTGGACCAGCAAGCCGATCAGCAGCAGGCAGCGGCTATTAGCCGAGAATTTAAACAAACCGTCAGCGATGTTAAAGATAAGTTGGCTCAGGCTGAAAGCCAGGCGGCGACCGCGGCTTTAGTCAAGGCTAGCCAGCCAAAAACGGTGGCCAGCAACAAGACTGAGGATACTTTTAGCGCCGCCACGGGCAAAGACAAGACCGGCCGGTTAGAAGTCAGCCAGCCGGTGACTGCCACCGCTACTAAGACACCGAGCCAGATTATTGAAGAAGCTGAGCAATTATTTGATAAGCAAGAATATTCAGCGGCCATTGACAAATTAGAGGCCGCCAGTCAGCTGATGGATAGCGCTAAATAAGCGCTCTAATTGAGTTGTTCCTTGTATTGATATAATTCTATCAAGATTAGGCTGATTGCCCGGAGCATGAAGCCAGCCTACCCCTCCTGGCTGGTTTCATCCTCCGCGGCAATTACTCTATGTAAGCTTGATAGAGTAGTTGAGTGTGAGGCTTAGCTGAAAGCTAAGATGGCAGGACCGCAGGTCGAATCGGCATCCGTCGATGGTCAGGAAACTGCCCGGCACTTAACAATAAAGTTCGCGTTCTAGCAGTCGCCGTTGTGCGCGGTTTGACTGATCAACTAGGCGCTCCACATTAGATAAGCCAACTTTTAAGGCTTATCCTTAATTAATTCGTCTGGTAAATGATAAAGATTTACCCGACACAAACGACATTATGAATAGAATTTCCAAGATTTTCGTTTTGGGACTAGCCATTGTCGCTTTAGCTGGTTTCGGCAAAATTGGTATTACCAAGGCTGCCGCTACTCCAGGCAGCTTGATCAAGATGAATGGATTATCATCCGTTTATTATCTAGGTGCCGACAGCAAGCGCTATGTCTTCCCAAACTCAACCGTTTATTTTTCCTGGTACAAAGATTTCAGCGGTGTTGTGACCATTTCTCAGAGTGAATTGGAGTCATATCCTTTGGCGGCCAACATCACCATGAGACCGGGCACCCGCTTAGTCAAGATTACCACCAATCCAAAGGTTTATGCCGTGGAACCAGGTGGAACCTTGCGCGCCATCCCTGACGAGGCTACCGCCGTCGCTTTGTATGGCAGTAATTGGAACAAACGCGTTAGCGATGTCGCTGATGCTTTCTTCACCAATTACAAGACTGGCAACGCTTTAGCTGCCAACGAAGTGCCAGCTGGCTCTTTGGTGAAAAATGCCGGTAATGCCGCTGTCTATTATTTTGACGGCACCAATTATCGGACTATTGCCGACGAAGCTGCCTTCAATGCCAATCGTTTCAGCTTTGATAACGTCATGACCATCAGCAATACTATTACTGCTGGCGGCACCGCTATCACTGCCAACGAATTCGCCAATCCGGATTCTTCCGCGACTGGT
>CAYVMB010000076.1:0-2453 GCA_964452435.1 uncultured Gammaproteobacteria bacterium | reverse complement strand
AATCAATTAACCAAGGGCGAGCCGGTCGTCGTCGTCGATGAATATCAAGAAAAATATGAGCCAGTTATTAGTGTTAGTTTTCGTAAAGAAGGCAATAATTAAAAAAATATGAATAAGCGATTGCTCTGGCTTTTAATAGCCTCTTTCATTTTAGCTAATATTTTAGCTGGAATTAAGGTTAGTCGTAGCTATCGTCAACCGAGTGACAGCTCTAATAAACAAATTGAAGCGCCAGTTTCTACCGCTGATTTTCCTGTGCCCTCTACACCACCGCCCAGCGCCGCTGTTACTAAACAAGATATTGCTAAAATTACTTGTCCCAAGCCGTTGTCAGCTGACAACTGGTTAGTGGCCACTGGCACCAATTCTTTAGCTGAATTAAATTTCGGCAATTATCGATTAAGCAGTCAAGAAAAACAAACAGTCAGTCGGTCCTATCAGCAACAAGGTACTAATCTAGCTGGCTATTTTCATTTATCTAGCTGGTCATGCGGTGTCAATTGTCAAAAGGCCGCCATTATTAATACCAAAACTGGTCGAATGATTGCTTTTGGCACTGATGATGATTTGCAAACTAAAACTGGTTGGCAATTTTCAGCCACTAGCAGTCTGCTAACTATTAATCCAAACAGTCAAGATAAACAAAATCCCACGATCTATGCACTAGTTGAAGATGGTGGTTTACGACGGATTTGCTATTTAGCTCAATAAACTATTCTAAGCTGGACCAATTGGCGTTAACAATACCTATTGGAGTGATTCGGTGTTTTTTGTTATAATCGGCTTGAATTTTGCGTCGACGCTTGGTTTCGCTAAGAGCATAATCCATGGCCGGAGTTATTCGGTCAGCGTACATAATGACTCGCCCATTAATATGGCGGGCTGCCCGTCCAATAGTTTGGATTAGCGATGTTTCATTGCGTAAGAAACCAGACATATCGGCGTCTAGAATGATAATTAAAGAGACTTCAGGTAAGTCAAGGCCCTCACGCAAGAGGTTAACGCCGACCAGAACATCATAGTCGCCATTGCGCAGTCCTTGCAATATTTCAATTCGTTCTAAGGTATCAATGTCGCTATGTAAATAATTAGTTTTTAGACCAGATTCAGTTAAGTAGTCGGCTAATTCTTCAGACATTCTTTTGGTTAAGGTGGTAATTAGGACTCGTTCTTTGGCGGTAGCTCTTTTTTGACATTCGTTAATGACGTCAGCAATTTGGCCGTGGCTAGGTCGAACCTCAACCACTGGATCTAGTAGACCAGTCGGTCGGATAACCTGTTCAACAATTTGTTGAGAATTGGCTAATTCATAGCGTCCAGGAGTGGCACTGGTGTAAATTGTTTGGCTAACTTTTTGTTTAAATTCTGAAAAATTGAGCGGACGATTATCTAGAGCGCTAGGTAGACGAAAGCCAAAATCAATCAAGACTTCTTTACGGGCTCGGTCGCCAGCAAACATACCATTAATTTGTGGCACGGCCACGTGTGACTCGTCAATAATTGTTAAAAAATCTTTAGGAAAAAAGTCCATCAAGGTAGCTGGCGGTGAGCCAGCAGTCCGACCAGATAGATGACGGGAATAATTTTCAATACCATTACAATAGCCGACTTGTTCTAGCATTTCTAAGTCGTAATTAGTTTTTCGTTCTAAGCGTTCAGCTTCTAGAAATTTACTTTCATTTTTTAACTGAGTAATTCGTTCAGTTAGTTCCTGCCGGATAGCAGCTAGAGCTTCAATAATTCGGTCCCCGGGGGTCATAAAATGTTTAGCCGGTAGAATGGTTATTTCTGGCAGTTTTTGTGCATCGCTTAAAGATAAATCAAGCAAGCTAATTGGCCGTACTTTTTCTTTTTCTGGGTTAATTGGCCAAAGATAAATAGCATTAATAATATCATCAAATAAATCCAAGCGAATAATTGCTTCACCAGTTGCCAAATAGATATCAATAGTTTCACCAGCCACCCGGAATTGGCCACGTCGGCAAGCTATATCCTGGCGTTGATATTGCATTTCCAGTAGTTTTTTAATAATTGTTTGGCGATTGATTGTTTCACCTTGAATAAAATTTTGGCTTAAAGACTGGTAATCTATTTTTTCACCCAAACCATAAATACAAGAAACACTAGCGACAATAATTACATCATCACGAGTCATTAGTGCTTGAGTAGCGGCATGGCGCAAACGATCAATATTCTCGTTAATAGTGGCCTCCTTTTCAATATAGGTATCAGTTGGTGGTAAATAGGCCTCTGGCTGATAATAATCATAGTAAGAAACAAAATAGTGGACCGCGTTATTTGGAAAAAAGGCCTTGAATTCTTTATATAATTGGGCGGCTAACGTTTTATTGGGCGAGATTACTAGAGTCGATTTTTGAACTTGTTCAATTATTTTAGCAACAGTAAAAGTTTTGCCGCTACCAGTTACCCCGAGTAAAGTTTGATGACGATAG
>CAYVMB010000075.1:0-2515 GCA_964452435.1 uncultured Gammaproteobacteria bacterium | reverse complement strand
AAAAATCTTCAATTACCTTCCACAGAATTGCTCCCTTGGGATGCCACAAAG
The DNA here is from genome assembly GCA_964452435.1 of uncultured Gammaproteobacteria bacterium. Classification (GTDB taxonomy): domain Bacteria; phylum Patescibacteriota; class Patescibacteriia; order Patescibacteriales; family Patescibacteriaceae; genus UBA1359. The sequence continues at coordinate 2,464 of CAYVMB010000075.1, read as the reverse complement.
GTAAACCTAAGCCAACCTGCTCATCAATATGAAAAAGATCTAGCTCCCGTCCCAGTTTACGATGATCGCGCTGTTCAGCTTCAGCCAATAACTTTAAGTAATCTTCCAGTTCAGCCTGGCTGTTAAAGGCCAAAACATAAACTCTGGTCAGCATTTTATTTTTTTCACTGCCGCGCCAATAAGCCCCGGCTAACCGATGCACTAAAAAACCAGCCTGGCGCAAATCAGCCGTGGAAGCAACATGCGGTCCGCGGCACAAATCGGTAAATTGACCAATTGTATAATAACTAACCTCTGTTTCACCTTGAGTTTGTAAATCGCCAATGATTTCAGCTTTATAAATCTGGCCGACGGCTTGCTCGGCAGCCAAGGCGTCGGTGACTGGTTTAATTTCTTGACTAAACGGCAGCTCGGCAGCAATTAATTCTGACATTTTTTGATTTAGTAGCGGCAACTGGTCTTCACTTAATTTATCCTTGCCGAAATCAAAATCATAATAAAAGCCATTGTCAATGGCTGGACCAATAGCCTGACGAACATCGGGATAAAGCTCGGTGACGGCAGCGGCCAAGATGTGAGCCAAAGAATGACGAATAACTTCTAGAGAATAATCAGACATATTAATTAATGAAAAAATAAAAAAACCTCATTCCAACGATAAACAAAAGTTCATCGCTAGAACGAGGCTTTTGGGCTCGCGGTTCCATCTAGCTTCCCGTTGGCGGGCTCTTGATTCAAATCAGCGACTTAGGGCCTAGCGGCCGATATGTTCCCGCGGTTGGTTGGCGCGGCAATCATCGCTATATAGATATTTATAGTATAGAACTTTGACCAAAAAGGTCAAGCACACTAAACTCTTGACATTTTTCTAAAAAATGCTAATCTCAGATAAAGATTCCCTCCGTAAGTGAATCTGGGGAATAAGCCGAAAGCAACGAGCGCTTCTAAGTTGAAGCAATGTTCGGGCTCTGTCATTATGAGCTGCTTCTTATTCCCCAACAGTTTTGTTCTTTTAACACCGCCGCGGCAGACCGGCTCCATCCCCTTAATGGAGCCAACTAACACAACCCTGCCCCTAACCCACAGCCGATCCGAGTGATCGGCTGTTTTTTTATTTCCTTTTAGCTCGTGACCGGTCTAGCTCGGTTAAATATTGTTTACGAAGACGAATATTTTTAGGCGTAACCTCTAAATATTCATCACCGTTCATAATACTTAAGGCAATCTCCAAGTTCAATTCTAAAGGCGGCGTTAATAATATGGCATCGTCAGCACCAGAAGAACGCATATTAGTTAATTGTTTACCCTTGATTGGATTCACTGCTAAGTCATTGCCTTTGGCCACATTGCCAATAATCATTCCCTCATAAACATCGATATTCGGACTAATATATAAAACACCGCGTTCCTGCAGATTCCATAAAGAGAAAGCCAAAGCCTTGCCGGTCATCATAGAAACCATAGAACCAACTTGGCGACTATCAATCTCGCCAACGTGCGGCCGAAAACCCAAAACATGGCTACACAAAATACCTTCACCACGAGTATCTACCACAAATTCAGTCCGATAACCGAGTAATCCGCGAGTCGGGATCTCAAAACTTAGCCGAGTTTGACCATGGTGTTGTTTTAAAGCAGTCATTTGGCCACGGCGGCGCGATAATTTCTCAATAACAATGCCGGCAAAATTATCTGGCAAATCAATGGTTAATTCTTCAAATGGTTCTAATTTTTGACCATCAACTTCTTTAATAATTACTTGCGGTTGAGAAACCTGCAATTCATAACCTTCACGACGCAAATTTTCCAATAAAATAGCAATATGCAATTCACCACGACCCGACACTTTATACAAAGCCATATCGGAAAAATCAACCTTAAGGCCGACATTGGTTTCTAGTTCTTTTTCTAGGCGTTCTTTAATTTGCCGACTGGTAACAAATTTGCCCTCACGACCAGCAAATGGTGAATTATTAACCAAAAAGTTTAAGGTGATAGTTGGTTCATCAACATGAATGGCCGGTAAAGCTGGCTGATTACTATCGGCGGCAATCGTCTCGCCAATGTAAACATCAGCTAAACCAGCTACTAAAACGATATCACCGGCTATAGCCTCGCTAACCTCTTGACTCTGTATTCCCTGATAAGTAAACAATTTAGTAACTTTACGACGACGCTGGACGCCTTCTAAATCAGTAATAACCACTTCTTGGGCGGCCCGTAAAGTGCCATTATAAATACGACAAACAGCACAACGTCCCAAATAATTATCATAAGACAAATTAAACGGTTGAGCCACCAAAGGTTGGTCAGCAGCTTCTTTGGTAGAAGCTGGCGCGACATGCTCCATAATAACCTCCAAAATAGCATCAAGATTATCAGCAGCCTGATCAAGCTGACGAGTTGCCCAGCCTTGCTTACTAGAAGCATAGACAATTGGAAAATCCAATTGCTCATTACTAGC
>CAYVMB010000074.1:0-2544 GCA_964452435.1 uncultured Gammaproteobacteria bacterium | reverse complement strand
GGGATGACACAAAATATTTTCATAATTACCAATCAATTGGCAAACGCTTAATAGATTTGCTAGAACGCAAGTCTTGAATAGTTTTCTCTAGACCATGGTCCAAGCTAGCCACTGGCATCCAGCCTAATTGTTCACGAGCCAAACGAGTATCTGGTAAATTAAGCTGGCTCATAAACAACAAGCCGTCATTATAAATAATCTTAGACTGACTATTGGTTTTCTCAATAATTTTTTTGGCCACATCGGTAATATTAACATCTGATTCTGAACCAATATTAACCGGTCCGGATAAATCACTTTGCATCAACTTAATAACACCATCAACAGCATCGGAAATATAGCACAAAGAAGATGAAAAATTTTGATCTCCATTAATAACCAGGTCTTTGCTGTCTAAAGCATTAATGATAAAATCGGGAATCATATGACCTTGGTTGATTGGCAAACGAGGCCCATAAATTCTAAATAATCGAACAATCTTGGCATTAATACCGTGAAATTGCCGATAAGTATTGACCATAGTTTCGGCAAATCTCTTACCCTCATCATAACAAGCACGATCAGATAATTGATCAACCACACCTAGCTCATTTTCCACAACCTTGGAACCGTTGCGCTGTTCTCGACTACCATAAACCACCGACGAAGAAAAATGAAGAATTTTGGCTTGATATTGACGAGCCATTTCCAGGGCTTGAAAAACCGCCGTTGAATTAGCCAATAAATTAGCCAAACGATTATTCATAAAATCAACCGGCGACATCGGGCAAGCCAAATTATAAATCTCTTGAACGCCCTGAAATTTGATTTTAAAACGCTCCAGCTCTGGAATTGTCAGCAAATCAAGGGGTTCAGTCATGTCATGACGAATAAAGATAAAATCTGGGTTAGCCAAAAGATGATCAATATTGCGCTCATTACCACTTAAAAAATTGTCTACACAAATCACCTTATTGGTTTTGATTAATTCATCGCATAAATGCGAACCAATAAAACCAGCGCCGCCGGTAACCAACACGTTCTTCTTGTCAAAAATCTTTTGGACTAACATAGGTTTATTTAGTTAAAATATTGTTTATTTAAATTAAGCGGGCTAGTGTTAACCCCACCAGTATAGGCCTGATTATAAATATACCAGGATTCACGCAAATCGCCAGAAAAATTAAAAACTCGAACCTGTGGCCCACCGCCCGGACCAGCTGAAGCAACGATTTCGGGCAAACCATTATTATCAATATCACTCAAAGAAATATTAAAACCCTGCTGAAAATTATTATTAAAAGCTAAAAAATTGGAAATTAACCGTCCTTTAGCATTAAAAACCCGAACTTGCGGTTGACGGCCAGCACCGGCTGAAACAATAATTTCATCCTGGTTGGCCTCGGCACCATAATCAAGATTGCCCGCCGCTACCTGTATACCGCCACGAAAATTGCCTTCATAGGCCATAAATTCACCCTTCAGCTGTCCAGAACCGCTAAACATACGAACATGTGGCCCACCGCTCGGACCAGCGCCAGTAATTATTTCATCAATATTATCACCATCAATATCACCAATGGTTAAACTGACTCCACCAGCAAAGTTTTGATTATAGGGCCTAAATTTATATTTTAATAGACCCTGAGCTGTAAACACTTTAACTTCATTCTTGGCGCCGCTACCGGTAGCTACAATTATTTCACCAGCCTTATCGTTATCAACATTGCCAACCGCCACCCTAAGGCCCGCAGCAAAATCTTTGCGCCAAGCAATAAATTGACCGACTAATTTGCCCTTATAATTAAAGATCTTGACTGCCGACTGACCACCCTTATCGGGAACAACAACAATTTCTGGTGAACCGTCATAATCTAAATCACCACTAGCAACCCGAAGACCATAAGGAAAATTAATACCAAAAGCATAAAATTCTCCCAAAGCCCTACCCTTAACATCTAAAATACGAATCGGCTGGCTACTAGATGAAGCTGGGGCAACTAATATCCGATTAACTTGACCAGCTAGTTGTAGCGAGGCATCATTGATGGCTGAAGCGACGTTCAAGCGGCCACGACCCATCTGGCCCAAATAATTCATATTTAGACGAGCAATATCATCGGCATTATTTAGTAAAACCTTAATTAGCTCGTCGCGCTTGAGGCTAGGGTTCTGCTGCATTACTAAAGCTAAGGCGCCACTAACCATAGGTACAGAGACTGACGTTCCTGACCAATAACCATCATAATATTTATCTAACGGCTGACCTTCAATCTGCTGATTGGGCGCATAAACTACCGTACTATAAACACTAACTCCCGGTGCGGCAATATCCACGCAACGAGAACCATAACTAGAAAAATTGGTTTTTTGATCTAAAGCATCGGTTGAGGCTACACCGATAACCATATTTTTATTACCATCATGACAAGCCGGATACATCGGCATTTTGTCTAATGAGTGGCCATAGCCACCAGACTCTTCATTGCCAGCTGCTGCCACTACAATTACCCCCGCCCGGTATGCTCTTTCAATGGCCTCAGCCAAACTCTGGCTATAACCATA
>CAYVMB010000073.1:0-2682 GCA_964452435.1 uncultured Gammaproteobacteria bacterium | reverse complement strand
TATCGGCAATATCTACTTTAGAAAATTTAAACGGCCGACCAAATAAATCAGACTGACCGCTATAATCCTTTAAACCGACAAACCCGGCATAACCTAGGGCAACAGCAATAACTCCAGCTCGTAAAGGTAAACAATGACTATCGGCAATAACCACACCCAACTCTTTAAGCTGGTATTTATTTTGAAAATAGCTTCTAATCAGTTCGGCTGATTGAAAACTATCGCTCGGCAGCAAAACCATTTTATTATCGGCATTGCTTTCATCGATACCAGCGTTGGCCATAAATAGGCCATCTTTAATAGTCAAATAAACTTGCTCAGTCGGTATAGTCAATTGACTTTCCTCTTGGATGAGCCGCTCTTTAGCCGAACCGTCTACCATTGGCACGGCTCGCCCTTGAGACAAGGCTACTATTTTGGAGGCAACCACTAAAACACTCTGTGCCTGAATATCCAAAAAATACTGCTCTAAAAAATCTAGAAGATTATCGCCAGCTTCAAAAATTTTAGTTTTAATCGGCCTGATTTCCATGTTTTAATAACCTAATTCCTAAGTAAGATAATGGGGTATATAAAAATCCCATTAAAACTTTATATAACCACCAGGGTATAGTAATCAAAATAATTGTTTTCAAAGAATAAACACCGACAAAAGCCACTAACATAAAAACGGCGCTATCCAATAATTGTGACCACAGATTGGAAAGGTTAGATTGTAGCCAAAAAGCTTTACCGCGTAGCAATTTCTTGAAAAAAAAGAAAACAAAAACATCTTGGTAGCCAGCAATTAAAAAAGCCATCAGTGAAGCAAGAGACAGCCGCACTGACACTTGGAAAACTTGACCATAGCCTTGCCTCACCCATTCTCCATCGGCCGACCAAGGCATGGCCATTGATAGGGCAGAATAACCAATAAATAAAGCAGTAGCCAAAAAACCAGCCCTCACAAAGCTCTTAGCCATATCTCGGCCATAGACCTGACCAATAACATCAGTGGTTAAAAAAACAAAAGGAAAGAAAAAAACCGATACTGACAAATGAGTGCCAAACAAGAAAGGCATCAATTTTAAACCAAGAGTATTAGCGGCTAATAAAGCCGTTAAATAAAAAGTTAAGGCGATAATAATCTTAAAATTCATCTTTTCAGCCATAATTATAATTTAACTAGAAATTAGGGTTGGAATAATTCAACTGGTTCAAATTTGACTGACTTAACCTCAGGAAACTGAAGAGCCGTTGCCTGCAGTTGAGCCCATAAAATAGCCACTCGACAAGACCCCCCACCGGTCTTATTGTTAGGATCAGATAACCGTATCGTCAAAACGCCATCTTTTAAGAGCAAGCTCTCTAAAGATAGGCCAGCCAGAGGAAACTCGCTGGTCAAACCAGCTGCTTTGTCGGCTTCTGTTATTGGACTACTTAAAAATAATTCTAAAGTATCCTTAATTGGCGATTGAGATATTGGTATTTTTCGCTCAACAGCTACTAATCCCTGACGGCTGCATTGAATATTGCCCTGCTCATCCTGATCACGACTAGAATTATAATAATATAATTTAACCGTCCGTTGTGCAGTAGTGGTGGTTAAAATAGAGTCTAAATCAAATCTAATTGGTAACCTAATTTCAGCATCATGCTCAGGTAAACCAGATGGATTGTCCTTAGCTAAAACTATAAAACCAGAGCTAGTTGAAGGCTGAGTAAATTCAACTATAGTCTGAAAAGGCACAAAATCTTCTGTCATCCAATCGGCTTGGGCCTGAGCTGGAGCAATTCCCAGCAATTGGCCATTAGCATCAACTATCTTGACGGGAAAAGAGGCCTCAAAAAACCACAGACCGCGGGCTTGTCCGCTAATAGTCACTGGACTGGTAATAACCGCATTGACTTGCGGGCTAAACACCACAACTGGCTCAGTAGAAGTTGAAGTGCTAGTCGGCACCGGATCATCAACCACTGGCAGTTGATCAGGGCGACCAAACAACCACAGCGCCAAAACAATAGCCATGGTTAATAAAACTAATAAGAGTCCAGTTATAATTTTTTTCATAACTTATTTATAACCTAAAATTCAGCATTTTTAGGTGTCCGTGGAAATGGAATAACATCGCGGATATTGGCCATGCCAGTTAGATACATAATCGCTCGTTCAAAGCCCAAACCAAAACCGGCATGTTTAACTGAACCATATTTTCTGGTGTCTAAATACCACCAGTAGTCCTCCAATTTCATGCCCAATTCTTTAATTCGTGCCTCTAATACTTCCAAGCGCTCTTCTCTTTGGCTACCGCCAATGATTTCACCAATACCAGGAACCAATAAGTCAGCCGCTGCCACCGTCTTACCATCATCATTTTGGCGCATATAAAAAGCCTTGATGTCTTTGGGATAATCAGTTATAAAGACTGGCTTACCAAAAATCTTTTCTGTAATATAACGTTCGTGCTCAGTCTGCAAATCAATACCCCAGGCTACTGGATAATTAAACTTCTCCCCGCTCTCCAATAATAAATCAATGGCCTTGGTATAGGTCAGGCGCACAAAATCAGACTCTAAAACATTATGCAATCGATCTAATAATCCAGCATCAATAAACTTATTAAAGAATTCCATTTCCTCCGGCAACTCGTCTAGGACATATTTAATTAAATACTTAATCATTTTCTCAGCCAAATCCATATC
>CAYVMB010000072.1:0-2741 GCA_964452435.1 uncultured Gammaproteobacteria bacterium | reverse complement strand
AGCCTTGCTTACTAGAAGCATAGACAATTGGAAAATCCAATTGCTCATTACTAGCACCTAAATCAAAAAATAATTCATAGACTGCGTCAACTACTTCCTTTGGTCGAGCCGCCGGCTTATCTATTTTATTAATAATAACTATTGGCTTAAGACCCAGCTCTAAAGATTTTTTTAAAACAAATTTAGTTTGCGGCATTGGTCCCTCTTGAGCATCAACTAATAGTAGAACACAGTCGATTGACCGCAAAATTCGTTCGACCTCCGAACTAAAATCAGCGTGACCTGGCGTGTCAACAATATTAATTTTGGTGTCTTTATAAAAAACCGAAGTATTTTTAGAATAAATGGTAATACCCCGTTCTTTTTCTAGGGCATTACTGTCCATACTGACATCATTATCGGTCAGGCCGGTTTGGCGCATTAAATTATCAGTCAGGGTGGTCTTGCCGTGATCAACGTGGGCAATAATAGCGATGTTACGAATTTCCATAAAATAAACAAAAACTACGCCTGGGGCGTAATTCTGAATTAGAGAATACTTTTTTAATATAATAATTTTTAGTCTATTAGTCAAGACAAACACCCACGGTTTATTATCTCTCGCTTTTATGATAAAATAAAAACTATCAATAATTGTAAAATTTATGAACAAACGATTACTTATCGCTAGCTTGTTATTTGTGTTGGCTACTGGTTTTTCCAGCTACGCCTTGTCTAACCATGATCAACATACCAATCAACCAGCCAGCCAAAAATCGGCACCAGTTATTATTAATAATCAAGAAAATCAGCTTATTTTTTATTACGGCGAGACTTGTCCACATTGCCACATTGTTGACGCTTATGTCAAAAATAATAAAATTAACCAAAAACTCAATATTATCAACAAGGAGGTTTATAATAACCAAAACAATGCCGAGGACCTGAGAGCGAAGGCCAGGCTATGTGGCATACCCGACAATGCCTTGGGCGTCCCTTTACTGTGGAATGGCCAAGACTGTTTGGTGGGCGACCAGCCAATTATTGACTTTCTAAACGAACAGATAAAACTATAGATTATGAATAAAAAAATAGGCCTACTATCGCTTAGCACGCTACTGGCGGCTTTAATTGCCAAACCGGCAGCGGCCGTCTGTCCAGTTTGCACTATTGCCGTGGCTTCTGGGGTTGGTTTTTCTCGTTATTTGGGTATTGATGATACTATTACTGGCTTATGGATTGGCGGTTTAACTGTTTCTATGATTGCCTGGACTATTGATTGGTTAAAAAGAAAAAATATCCGTTTTTTTGGCCGCAACTGGCTAGTAATCTTGGCTTATATCGCCATGATTATGGCTCCCCTGTACTTCTATGGCATGCTTAATAACGGGGCTAATTGCATTTGTGGCGTTAATAAATTATTATTGGGCCTGATTAACGGTGCCACCGGTTTTTGGGCTGGAGCTGAATGGTATAATTATCTAAAAATAAACAACGGCAATAAAGCTTACTTCCCTTTTCAAAAGGTAGTTATGCCTATTGCTCCCTTAATTATTCTGAGTTTAGTTTTCTATTGGCTGATTAAATAAAAATATATGGAGAATAATAAAATTACTGACCTTAATGAATTTATCGCCAAAGTTGATGAAATGAAAAAACAAGACAAAATGGATTTGTCTTCTGACCAGGACTTAACTATTGCCATTATGAACCTGGTCGGTATTGAAGAACATTTCTTCTTTTCTGGAGCGAAAACTGGCAAAACTGAGTACTACGATCTGATCAATGAAGTACGGGAAATGCGCAAGGAATTATTAAAGAAAATAATTAAAGAATACGAAGGCGAAGTCTGGTGCATTTCTAAACACTTATTAGCGGCTAGCTATCGTCTAATGGAAGTAGGCACCAAACAATTATCAGCTGGACGAAAAGAAGAGGCTTATAGTTTTTTTAATAAGGCCTATGAATTATATTCTCTCTTTTGGGGTTTAAATATGAAATTAATCGCTACTGACGATATTAAAAAAATTGATGAGCAAGCAGTTAACAAGCATGACCAATCAAAACAAAGCCTAAGCAGTAAGCTGGGAGCCATGGTTAAAAAGGCAATTGATTGCTGTATTGAATAATTATAAATAATAATGCTTAATTGGTTGGAACTGATCATCTAACTCATAAATCAACGGCTGACCAGTTGGTATTTCCAAATCAACAATCTCCTTAGGACTAACTTGATCCAAATATTTAATTAGCGCTCGCAAACTATTGCCGCTAGCGACAATAATAATTCGTTGATTATTTTCCAGTAGCGGTACAACAACTTCCTGCCAGAAAGGCACGACCCGGACAACGACATCGGCTAAACTCTCAGCACTAGGTACGACGATTCCCTCATATTGTGGATCGTTTTTTTGGTTGTACTGATTATCCTCAGCAATCTCAGGCGGCCGAACATCATAACTACGCCGCCATAACTTAACCTGCTCAGCGCCAAATTGTTCAGCCATCTGTTCTTTATTGAGCCCCTGCAAATTGCCATAGTGGCGTTCATTAAGCCGCCAGTCGGCTCGCCAGGGTATATCAGCACCCATTTCTTGCAAAACTAGCTCCATGGTCAATTTTGTCCGTTTTAAACAGGAAGTAAAACCCAAATCAAAGGATAACCCAGCAGCCTTGAGCTTCTGACCGGCAGTCTTGGCCTGTTCTCGACCCAATTCGCTCAAATCAACATCGGTCCAACCAGTAAATAACTTTTGCTGGTT
>CAYVMB010000071.1:0-2817 GCA_964452435.1 uncultured Gammaproteobacteria bacterium | reverse complement strand
TAGACTCGCGAGTCGCCAGTGACGGCTTGTCGATCCGCCGCCGCCGCGAATGTTTAAAATGTGGTTTTCGTTTTTCCACTTATGAGGAAACCGAGATTTTAGATTTATTAGTGGTTAAGCGAGATGGTCGCAAGGAGATTTATAGTCGGGATAAAATGATTTCTGGTTTGCGCAAGGCCACCGAGAAAAGGCCGATTGACAGTGACCAATTCAAGCAATTAGTTAATCTGATTGAGCGCGATATCCAAGCGGCTCGTCAACCAGAAATTGACAGCCAAGATATTGGTCGCATCGTTATGAAGCAGCTGAAAAAAATTGATAAAGTTGCTTATATTCGTTTTGCTAGTGTTTATTCTGATTTTGAGTTGCAGGACCTAAGTCAGGAATTACACCGACTGCTTAAGTTAAAAAAGTAATCCCGCCACATTATGAGTCAAGGTATTAGTAAAATTTGCAAGCGCTCCGGAGAAATCGTTGATTTTGATCAGAGCAAAATTGTTTATGCCATTAATAAGGCTATGTCAGCTGTTGATCAGCCCGATGAAGCCAAAGCTACAGCCATAGCTGATGAGGTGATCAAGTTGGTCAACCTGAAGTTTCATGAGCGCAGCATCCCGGCGGTCGAAGAAATCCAAGATATTGTTGAAGAAGCCTTGATTAACAATCGTCTGATTAAGGTCGCCAAATCCTATATTTTATATCGCGACCAACATGCTCGCCTGCGTAATTTGTCACTGATGATTGATTCGGAGAAAATCATGGATGATTATTTAAAACAAACTGATTGGCGCGTCAAGGAAAATTCTAATATGAGTTTCAGTCTACAGGGACTGAATAACCACTTGGCTTCCATTATTTCTTCTACCTACTGGCTTAATAAGGTTTATAATGCACCGATTCGCGAAGCTCATCAGAATGGTGATTTTCATTTGCATGATTTGCAGATTTTAGCCGCCTATTGCGCTGGCTGGGATATTAAGGATTTGCTACTCAAAGGTTTTGGCGGGGTTAGTGGTAAGGTTGAATCCCGGCCACCTAAACATTTTAGAACTGCTTTAGGCCAGATTACCAATTTCTTTTATACTGTTCAGGGTGAGGTGGCCGGCGCTCAGGCTTTTTCCAGTTTCGATACTTATCTAGCACCGTTTATCCGTTATGACAAACTGACTTATGCTGAAGTCAAGCAAGCCATGCAGGAATTTCTTTATAATGTTAATGTGCCGACTCGGGTTGGTTTTCAAACGCCCTTTACCAATATTACCATGGACTTAAAGCCGTCTAAAACGATGGGTGAGGAAAATGTTATTATTGGTGGTGAGCTCAAAGAAGAGCGTTATCGTGATTTTCAGCCAGAGATTGATATGCTTAACATCGCTTTTGCCGAGCTGATGATGGAGGGCGATGCCAAGGGCCGGGTTTTTTCCTTTCCAATTCCAACTTATAACTTAACCAAAGATTTTCAGTGGGATTCGGCTGTGGCCAACAAGATTTTTGAGATGACTCGTAAATATGGTATCCCTTATTTCTCTAATTTCATCAATTCAGACATGGATCCTGATGATGCCCGGTCAATGTGTTGCCGTTTGCGTTTAGATAATCGTGAATTACGCAAGCGTGGTGGTGGCTTATTTGGGGCCAACCCACTAACCGGCTCAATTGGCGTAGTTACTATTAATTTACCGCGCATTGGCTACTTAAGCCAAAGTAAAGAAGAATTTTTCCAGCGGCTAAGCATTTTAATGAAATTAGCTCAGGAAAGTTTAGAAACCAAGCGAGAAATTATTGAAAAATTAACCGAAGGCGGTCTTTATCCTTACGCTCGTTATTATCTAGAGGGCATTAAAGAGCGTTTCGGCGGCTATTGGAATAACCATTTTGGGACTATTGGTTTAATTGGTATGAACGAGGCTTTACTCAATTTTGCTCCGATTGCCAGCGATATTGCTAGTCCAGCTGGCCACCAATTTGCTGAGGAAATTCTAGAATTCATGCGCGAAACCTTGGGTAAATTTCAAGAAGAGACCAATCATTTATATAACCTAGAAGCTACTCCGGCCGAAGGTACCTCCCGTCGTTTGGCTCGCTTGGATCGTGATCTTTATCCCAATATTAAAGTGGCTAACAGCTCTAGCCCAGAACAAGCGCCCTTCTATACCAATTCAACACAATTGCCGGTTAATTTTACTAGTGATATTTTTGAGGCCCTAGAATTACAAGACAATTTACAGACTAAATATACTGGCGGGACAGTCTTACATTTTTTCTTAGGTGAATCTTTGCCTAGCGCGGCAGCTGTGCGGACTTTAGTGCGTAAAGTTGCTGAGAATTATCATTTACCCTACTTTACCATTACTCCAACTTTCTCAGTTTGTCCTAAACACGGCTATATTGCCGGTGAACATTTTTACTGTCCAAAATGTGACGAAGAGATCGGTTTTCATCCCGAACCAGCTTTGGCCGAGTTGGCCTAACCAATTTGTTTATTAATTTTTTTTAATCCCCATGCCTATGTCCCCCATCGAAACCCAACGCACTCCCTGTGAGGTTTACAGCCGTGTAACTGGTTATCTACGACCAGTTAAACAATGGAATGATGCCAAGCAGGCCGAGTTTGCCAATCGCCAAACCTTTATCGCTGAAGGTGAGAGCGATAGCTGTGGTTGTTAGTCACCCCGATGATTATCGGCGGAGTCCAGCCAATTAGTCTGCTTGATTATCCAGACAAAGTTGCAGCAATTGTCTTTACTCAAGGTTGTAATTTTCAGTGCCGATACTGCTATAATCCCATGCTTGTCCGGCCGGCAACGGCTGGTGCCA
>CAYVMB010000070.1:0-2833 GCA_964452435.1 uncultured Gammaproteobacteria bacterium | reverse complement strand
GGCTATAAAGTCGGCTATACTTCTACGGCTATGTTTAGTGACGGTCAAAAAGATTGGCTTAATAATAAAAAAATGACCATGGTTGGTCGATTTTTTACTCAACGATTACTGCGGCAAATGGTTAATAATGGCTGTCATTATGCTATTGTTGAAACAACCTCACAAGGCATATTGCAATATCGTCACAAATTTATTAATTATGATTTAGCAGTTTTTACCGGTCTTTATCCAGAGCATATTGAAGCTCATGGTGGTTTTGATAATTATCGTCGAGCCAAGGGGCGATTATTCAGTCATTTACGCTCCTGTCCATATAAATATGTTGACCATCAACAACGAGTTCGGTCAACTGATCATGGTTTTAAGCGCATTGGTTTGAATAAAGTTTTTAAAACAGTGGTAGCCAATTTGGACGATGAGTATGCTCATTATTTTTTAAGTTTCGGTGCCGATCAGGCTTTTGGTTATAGTCAAAAGCCAAAAGAAATAGCCACACAAGATTGGCCGGATTATTTAAAAATTCTAATTATTGATCAATTACAATCCAGTATTCATGGAACCGATTTTATTTGTCAAGAGCAAGCTATCCATTTGCCAATCCTGGGTGCTTTTAATGCTTTTAATGCGCTTAACGCTATTGCTGTAGCTTTGAGCCAAGATATTGATTGGCCAGTGATTAAGGCTAGCCTAGCTTCAATCCCTGGATTAGCTGGTCGTTTGGAGATGATTGAGGAGGGTCAACCGTTTAGCGTAATTGTTGATTATGCCTTTGAACCAGTGGCTTTGTCTAAAATTTATGAAACCTTAGACTTAGTGGCTCATAAAAAAATTATCCATGTTTTAGGTTCAGCTGGTGGTGGACGAGATATTGCTCGTCGGCCCAAGCTTGGTCAAATAGCCGGTCAAGCGGCTGATTATGTTATCGTTACTAACGAGGATCCTTATGATGATGATCCGCGATTAATAATTGATCAGGTAGCTGTTGGAGCCGAACACGCCGGTAAGGTTCACGACAAGACCTTGCTGACAATTCTGGACCGGCGCGAGGCTATTGCTAAGGCCCTGTCTTTGGCTAAAAAAGATGATATTGTTTTAATTACCGGTAAAGGCAGCGAACAGGCGATTTGTCTAGCGGCTGGACGACAAATGCCTTGGGATGATCGTCAAGTGGTTCGTGAAGAATTAGCTAAACTAGCTATTGACGCCTAGCAATTAGTTTGTTATATTAACAATATCAGATTGACTAACTCTTTATTAGACAAGCTTGTCAATCTCAATTCTAAGCTTAGATCAGAGAGAAATCATCAAATGACCAGCACGCCGGCCAAAGCGTAGCTTTTGGTCATTTTGTCGGCTATCTTTGATTATCGCCATAAGATATACCTCTATCCGCGGCTCCAATTAAACAATTATATAGTTTTAGCTAGCTCATTCGCCATTAGGCTTTGAGAATTTTTTGTTGTCAAAAATATGTCGCAAACGCTTAAAACCGTCAATCAAACCAGTCAACGCCGTTATTTCATTGATAAAAGTGCCTTAATGCCGTTGCCCGATTTGATTGAAGTCCAGAAAAAATCATACGCTTGGTTCCTCAAAGAAGGCCTGGCTGATTTATTTGACGAGATATCGCCGATTAGCGATTTTATGGGGCGTGATTTAGAGCTTTATTTAGCTGATTATTATTTTGATGAACCCAAGTTTGATGAAGCGGAGAGTAAGGCTAAAAATGTTACCTATGAAGCAGCTTTGCGAGTCAAAGCTCGTTTAGTTAATAAAAAGACTGGACAATCAGTTTCTCAGGAAGTATTTTTGGGCGATTTTCCCTTAATGACCCAAAATGGAACTTTTATTGTTAATGGCATTGAGCGGGCTGTGGTTTCCCAATTAATTCGTAGTGCCGGCGTTATTTTTACGGCTGAAAATATTCGTGGTCGTAAATATTATGGGGCTAAAATTATTCCGAATCGCGGTGCTTGGATTGAAATGGAGACTGATGCCAATAATATTTTGTGGGCCAGGATTGATCGTAAACGTAAAGTGGCAATTACTTCACTACTTAGAGCTTTTGGTTATAGTGAAGACGAGGATATTAAAAAATTGTTTGCCGATGTTGATATTGCCGATGGAGTCAGCTATATTGACGCTACTATTGATAAAGATTTAGCCAAAAATGAAGCTGAAGGCTTAAAGGAAGTCTATAAGCGTATTCGACCAGGTGATTTGGCAACTTCAGAAAATGCCAAACAGTTGATTCATTCTATGTTCTTCCGTTTCGATCGTTATGATTTTGATCGGGTGGGTCGCTACAAACTCAATCAACGTTTTGGCTTTGATATTCCCAACAACAAAGAAACTCGTATTTTGCGACCAGAAGATTTAGTGGCGATTGTTAAAGAAGTAATTCGTTTAAATATTACTCAAGAGCCGGAAGATGATATTGATCATTTAGGGAATCGTCGCGTTCGGGCAATTGGTGAGTTGATCCAAAATAAAACCAGAGTCGGCTTGTCCCGTATGGAAAGAATTGTCCGTGACCGTATGAGTATTTTAGATATTGGTGAAATTACTCCTAATAAATTAATTAATGCTCGACCGGTTATTAGCGTAGTTAAGGAATTCTTTATGTCTCCCCAGCTGTCGCAATTTATGGATCAAACCAATCCATTAGCCGAATTAGAACATAAGCGTCGTTTGTCAGCGCTTGGACCCGGTGGTTTGGCCCGTGAGCGAGCCGGTTTTGAAGTTCGTGATGTTCACGCCACTCACTATAGTCGCATCTGTCCAATTGCTACACCAGAAGGACCGAACATTGGTTTGGTTGGCCATTTAGCCA
>CAYVMB010000069.1:0-2837 GCA_964452435.1 uncultured Gammaproteobacteria bacterium | reverse complement strand
GGAAAAAATTCTAGGGTGCTAATAACTCTCTGCTTATCCCTATTTTTAAGCATATTATAAAAAGACTGATAACTCAACTCCGGCAAATCAATGATACTAGCTTCTCGGGCTAAATTAGCCAACGAATGAGCATCGGAATTGGATAACAAAATTAAATTATCCAACTCGGAAAAACGCCAATTCATTGGCGGGTCGCTAGACAAGCCGGTTTCATAAGCGTAAATAAATTCAGTCTGCTCGCCAAAGCATTCTTCCAGCTTGTTAAAACCGGACTTGGAGCCAAAAACCGAAAACCAGGGCGTCCAGATATGAGCTGGATAGACTAGAAAATGCGGATTAATCTGACGACAAATTTTGACCAGCTCGGGGGCGGTTAGTCCTAGGATCGGCCGACCATCACTGCGCAGGTTTAAACCACGATTAGTTAGCTCTTGATTTAATTGACGCACCGCCTCAATATTGGGCGCATGAATAACCAAATGTAGACGGCGTACCTTGTCGCCTTGCTTATAGATTAGAGCAACTTCTGTGCTCAATAAAAATTTAACTTGACTATCAATTGCTTCAGCTAACCGATATAAACCACTATGTTCAATTTCTACTAATTGCTCGTTAATTTCTTTAAACCATTGCGGGTGAGTAAAATCAGCTGTTCCAATAATATCTAAACCCTTACGACGACAAGCCTGTTCGATATTGGGAAAAGTCAAATTGGCCGAACAAGCGCGGCTGAAACGAGAGTGTAAATGTAGGTCTAAAACTTGCTCCATGCTTAATTAGGCTTTGACTAGATTCTGTGGCTGACCAGACACAAAGGCCTTAAGGTTATCGGCACTGACCTCCATAATCCGCTCAATCGCCTCTTGGCTATAAAAAGCAATGTGTGGAGTAAAAATAACATTGTCTTTGCTGAGCAAAATGTGATTCTTGACCAAAGACATCATCTCGTCGGCTGTCTCCTGATCATAGGCTAACTGTTTTTCTTCCATAATTAAATTTTCGCCTTCAATCACATCTAACCCAGCGCCGGCCAGGATTTTTTTGTCCAAGGCTTCAATTAGAGCCTCGGTTTCCACTACTCCGCCGCGAGCTGTATTAATTAACAGCGCCCCCTTCTTGATTAAACCAATATTCTGCCGGCTGATTAAATGATGAGTAAACTTATTATCCGGCACATGTAGACTAATAATATCTGACTGTTTTAATAATTCTTCTAAAGAAACATATCTGAAACCAAGCACTTCGGCTAAAAAGTGATCTTGGCGTGGATCATAAGCCAAGACATCCATATCAAAACCACGAGCCATCTTGATTAGATGCAAGCCAATCTTGCCAGCGCCGATAACGCCAATGGTTTTGCCTTGTAAGTCAAAGCCCTTGAGACCCTCAACCCGATAATCCTCGCGCATCGTTCGCAAATAAGACTTATGAATATTGCGCGATAGGCTCAAAATTAAAGCAAAAGCATGTTCAGCCACCGTATTCTCACCATAAGATGGCACATTACAAACAGTAATGCCATGCTTTTGGCAATATTTCAAATCAATATGGTCAAAGCCAGTGGAACGAGCAACAATCAATTTCAATTTCGGCATCTTGGCTAACACCTCAGCCGTCAAGCGGGAAGCGACAAAAACCATTACTGCCTGACAATTCTTGGCCAACTTGGCATTATCTTCGGTTAGACTATCGGCACTAAAAGCCAACTCGTGACCAGATAACGCCTTGCTAAAATAGGCTTTTTCTCCGACTTTGATGTCAAAAATAGCGACGCGCATAAAATTTAAATTTATTTTTTATTTTAATATTATAACAAAAATGACCCCGTTTAGCGAATTAGCAGATAAACAATAATAATAGTCGCTAAAACTAACCGATACCAACCAAATAGCCGAAAATCCCGCTGACGAACAAAATTAAGCAACCATTTAACACTCAGCCAGGCTGTAACAAAGGCAGCTAATAAGCCGACCGCTAAAGCGATAATTTCGGGACGACCCAGCGACCAGGAACTTTTCAATAGGTCTAAACCGGTAGCCGCCAACATGGTTGGTAGGGCTAATAAAAAGCTAAACTCTACAATGACTGGCCGACTTAGGCCTAGCGCCAAACCGCCAACAATCGTGGCCGCCGACCGTGACACGCCAGGCACTATGGCTACCGACTGGCACAAACCAATTAAAACAGCTTGTTTATAAGTTATTTGATCAACTTCTTTAATAATAGCCCGCTCTGACCGATAACGCCGTTCAAACCATAATAAAAATAGACCACCCAGACCCAAAGTTGCAGCCATCAACCAAAAACTATCCATTAATTGTCCTTTGATAAAAGGATAGGCAACTAGACCAATAATTGCTGTCGGCACAAAAGCGGCTGCTAATTTCAAAATAATTAATGGTCGCTGCCACAGCGTTTTTAAATAAACAACTAAGACAGCCAAAATAGCTCCGAGCTGAATAAAAATATCAAAGCTCTTACTAAAATCACTATTATTTACACCAAACCACTCACTAAACAAACGCAAATGGGCGGTTGACGAAATAGGTAAAAATTCGCTAATACCCTCAATAGCCCCCAATAATAAAGCTGATAACCAGTCCATAAAAATGAATTAAGCTAATTACTAGCTCTTATTGTAAAGCAATTCTATCAATTGGCCAAGCTTTGACTGACCGGCTCTTGGCTGATACAATAAACTTACCATTCTTAAATTACTCCTATGGCTCAAGTTTTTCTTTACGACGAATTCAATCCCGAAGACACAGCAATGCTCCAGGCCCTTTATTCGCGCAGTCCAGAAAGTGTAGCTAAACATGTTGAAAAAGTTCGCCAGA
>CAYVMB010000068.1:0-2997 GCA_964452435.1 uncultured Gammaproteobacteria bacterium | reverse complement strand
GGTTGGTCATTTTACGCGGATCAATCGTCCCCGTGACCTCTAAAAGGCGGTCAGCTAAAGTCGATTTACCGTGATCAATATGGGCGATGATACAAAAATTGCGGATGTTCTGCATACCCGTAGGTTACGTTGTCATTATGCTAAACGGCCAAGCTTAAGTCAATGGCTGAATAAATAAAAATTTTTGATAAAAAAAAGGACCCCCAATCAGGTCCGTGAAATATCGTTAGGGCGTCTGTCCACCTATTAGGTGCTGAACAAGTCAGTTTATAGACTGTCGCCAGCGCTATCGCGCTTTTTTACTGAACGGATTGATTGGGGGTTAATAGTTAAATGAACCGGTTCGCCATTGTGCCTCCTGGCTGGGAGTCATTGGTTACCATCACCAGTGCCCAGCTTTTAGCCGGGGGTTAAAAAGAAGTAGAATTTCGGGATGGCGAATGCTTATCCGGCTAAGTAAAGCCAGATAAGGCACAGATGGGCCCGCAGCCTTGCCTGATGGGCTCATAGTTGCATTCACCACTCAGAAAAACCAACACCTCTGAGACTATCGTCTCCTCATAACAACAAATCGCTGGCGACTGATTGTTGGCAACGCCAATTGCTATGGGGTGAATGGCTTCCAGAGAGCAAACCACAAAACCTCCTTCTAGATAAATGTGCGATTTAACAATGACCACATCTTACCCCTTTTCAGAAATCTGTCAAGAAGTAAGTTGTGGAAAAACCTAATCACATAATCGCCTGTATAGTGGCCAAGGCAAGAGCCGAATAATCAGCTCACGTGTCCACCACCGCGACGGCGATGTCACCCAAGGTTGAATGTCGGGCAAATAGGCAGTCTCGACAGGAATTCTATCAACATAAACTTCCGGTAAGGCTTCCCTTAAATCCCGGGCGCAGCGCCAGAGATGCTGCCTAGCCGCCACCAGTTTAACAGCCTTCCAGCCATTCACCTTGGCCGCTTGCGCAAACTGCTCAATGATAGCCAATGATGAAATATGCTCGCCAGGCTGATGAGTCATCATCAGGGTTACTCCTGGCCTAAGATCCAGTATCACTCCCAAATCATGCTGGGTATAAACCGGATACCCCTTAAGATTGGCCAACTGCTCAACCTCCCTTTTTAGGGGATAGTTAATTTGTTGACCAACCCCAAAGGCTAGGGCAAGAATAGCGGTTCCGGCCATCATTTCTCCTGGCTGACCATTTCAACCAGTTTTTTAATCCAGCCGGCCTCATCGGCGAAGATGGCTTTAACTCCCTTGGGAACCCCATCTTTATAGGGAGCAAGGTTACCAAACTGGATAATGGAACAAAAAGGATACCAACCTACCGAACTGTGCTCAGGAGCTAATTTGATTAAGCTCATGAATTTTTCCAACTCGTCCTGAGCCACTTCAATAGCATAGCAATGGTCATCGACCAAGCTTAGCCTGGAGAGGTCCATCTCTAATAGGGCTTTCACCCAGTCATACAATGGACTACCTCCCTCCTCACGAAGCTCTCTCATGGCACAATGCCAGGAGTCTTGATCACTGTCCTCCAGCTTCCCGCCGGGGAATATCTGCATCCCCCGAGAGAAAGACTGGGGCTTTGAGGACGCATCCTTAAATTGGAATGCCCCTCTCTGCGAGAGTAACACTTCAATATCGGGGCATGACGCTTCTTCTGACGGATGTATCCGGCGGAAGAAAATTAGAGACACGTGTTTTTTTGGTGCCATGTGACACCTCCTATTTTTTTATTTGGGAAAGATCAAAATAACTTTCTATCTAACAACTATTTATCAAAAAAGTCAAGAAAAATTCTTGACTTTCGGCTAACAAAAACCATTTATTATCTAAAGACCTCGGGCCTCATCAGCATCAACCACTGTCTTACGACTACTAGGTAGACGACGACTAATTATCTGCCATAATTGTTTGGCTTCCGGACAACACAATAATAGACAAACTAATAAATAAACCAATAATCCGGCTGTTGCCGCCCCGATTAATTGGCCAGTAATGCCCCAAAAGGTATCCATATCAACTAACGAGGCAATTAATTTCTTAACTTCGAAAATAATTGGCCAAGCTATGGCCGCAGCTAGCGCCATTTTTAAACTTCCCCAAATAATAGCTTGGCTATCCAAAATATGGCCTTTGCGCCTTAAGGCTAACCACAATAAGACAAAGTTAACAATATTGCCAGCTGAAAAAGCTAGGGCCAGGCCAGCTACTCCAAATTGCTGACTCCAAGGCCAGGCTAAACTAATATTTACAATTGCCGCAATTAAGCTAATCCAAAATGGCGTTGCTGAATCCTTATAAGCATAAAACACTCGAACTAAAATGGCCGTTAAAGATTGAGCAAAAATAGATAGACCAAAATAACTTAAAGTCCGCATCGTCAAGATAGTATCCTGCCAATCAAAACGGCCCGATCCTAAAATTACCCGAATAATTTGCGCCCGCAAAGCTAAAATAATAATTGTCGCCGGTATGACTAAGAATAAAGTCTGGCGAATCGTAGTGGTTAGGCTAGCTCTTAATTTATCTGGCTGACCGACTAAAGCAGAAATTGTCGGAAAAGCAGCAATGGCAAATGACAGCCCAAAAATACCAACTGGAAAAGACTGTAAATTATTAGCTAAATTAAAAATTGCTAAGGAACCGCTGGCTAAGGCCGAAGCCAAAACAGTCATGACTACCAGGTTTAACTGACTGACCGCCAAACCCATAGTTCGCGGAATCATAATCCGACCAATCTGACGCAAAGCCGTATCACGCCAATCTAGTAGCGGCTGAAAATGAAAACCTAGGTGCCATAAAGTAGGCAACTGAACGATTAAATGTAGGGCAGCACCAATCACCACACCCCAAGCCAAACCAACCAAACCAAAACGCGGTGCTAAAAATAACGCACCAGCAATAATACCCAAATTATAAAAAATTGGTGATAATGAATAGGCAAAAAAGCTTTTAAAAGACTGCAAAATTCCGCCGACTACAC
>CAYVMB010000067.1:0-3004 GCA_964452435.1 uncultured Gammaproteobacteria bacterium | reverse complement strand
TGGCGAGCCTGGGATGAGCCGGATGATTTTGCAGAACTTTTAGCCAAATATAAAGTTCTTCATCCCAATATCACTATTAATTACCGCAAATTGCGCTATGAAGAATATGAAAAAGAAATTATTAATGCTTTAGCCGAAGATAGGGGGCCAGATATATTTTCCATCGAAAGTACTTGGCTACCCAGCTATCAAACCAAAATTGCTCCAATGCCCGAAGCTATTACCATGGTTTACCCAATAACCAAGGGTACAATCAAAAAGGAGACAATCTATGAATTAAAAACTAATAGAAGTTTAACTATTAAGGATTTGCGAGCCAATTTTGTTGACGTAGTGGCTGATGATGTTTTGATTGACAATAAAATTATGGGCCTACCACTTTCTGTGGATACCCTAGCTATGTTTTATCATAAAGACTTGTTTAATAATGAGGGGATTATTAATCCACCAGCTTATTGGGACAAGAATTTTCAGGATACAGTTAAGCGTTTGACCAAGCGTGACGCCCAGGGACAAATCATTCAAGCTGGTGCGGCTATTGGCGGGGGCAGCAATATAGAGCGGTCAGCGGATATTTTGGCCGCCCTCATGTTGCAAAGCCGAGCACCAATTATTGAAAATGGTCGTGTAGTTTTTAGTCGCGAGTCAGCTAGCAACTCTAATTATTATCCAGGCATTGATGCCCTTCGTTTCTATAGCGATTTTGCTAATATTAATAAAGAGGTTTATTGTTGGGACAAGAGTCTTAATAATTCTTTTGATTTATTTGTCCGTGGCCAAGCAGCGATCATGTTTGGCTATAGCTATCATATACCATTAATAATTGCGGCTCGTCGCTCAGGATTTACTGGTGGTGATACTGGTCAATATCTTAAAGATTTGAATATCGGTATCAGTAAATTGCCGCAAATTGCCAGCACTAGCCAGCCGGTTAATATCGCTAATTATTGGCTAGAAACTGTTTCTAAAAAAAGCCAGCATGCTAATGAGGCCTGGGATTTTGTTCAGTTTATAACTAGAGCCGATAATGTTACTAGCTATTTAGATAAAACTAAGCGACCAACTGCTCTGCGCAGTTTAATTGAACAACAATTATCTCAAGAATATTTGGATATTTTTGCTAGCCAATTATTAACGGCTCGTAGCTGGTATCGTGGCTATGACTCAATCGCGGCTAACCAAGTTATTAGCGGAATGATTGATGGTATTTTAGCCGCCCCAGATCAATTGGAGGCCTTAACTAATTTAGGGGTCGGTAAGCTGCAACAGACCCTATTAGCACCAAATCCGTAAATAAAATATATGAAAATTAACAAACTAGCTACCTTATTGATTATTGTTTTTTGTTGCGTTGTACCGTTAGGTTCTGTTCTTGCCGCTGAGGCCGAATACCAAATAGTACCCACCGATCATTATGAAAACGGTGATTATACAATAGAATCATTTGAAGATATGGCCATTTTTATTGGTAAGGCCATTTTAGGTCTTTCTGGCAGCTTTGCTTTGGCCATGTTTGTTTGGGGTGGCATTCAAATGATTATCGCTGCTGGCAAAGCCGAAGCTTTTAGAAAAGGTAAGGATACGGTTGTTAACGCTTTAATTGGTTTAGCGATTATTTTTTGCAGTTATTTGATTATTGATTTTTTCCTAGACGCCGTTGGAGTTAAAGGTTGGACGAGAAACAAAATTAATGAGGTTATGAATATTGATTCACCAAAATAAGTTTGATGTTTAGTTATGCCAGAAAAAATAGCAGTTAATTTTGGTCTGATTATTAAAGACCGGCGTCTGGCGAAAAATCGGTCAGTTTTATTTTGTGCCCGCCAGCTTAAAGTTAAAGCAGAGCATCTTAGAGCTATCGAGAGTAATAATTTTCACAAACTACCGGCTCGAACTAGCTTGACTAGAATTTTGCGTGATTATTTGGCTTTTCTTGATTTTTCAATCGAAGAAGCCACCCCAATTATTAATTATTGGCAAAAAACTGACCACAGCCGTCAAGAGAATTTTTTTGGCCGTCAATTAGTTGGAAAGCGCGACCTGTGGTCTTGTCCGCAAATTATTCGTAATGGTTTAGTGGCCCTCGCTATTTTAGTGGCAATTAGCTATATTATTTTTTCTCTTAAGAATATTGTTGCTCCACCCAGGCTAATAATTATCAATCCATCCAGTGATATTACCACCAATCAGAGACAGTTGTGGATTATTGGCCAAACCGATCCCGAGGTTCAGCTGGAGATTAATGGTGAGTCTTTGCTTAGTGATCGTAATGGTAGTTTTAAGCAGGTGGTTAATTTGCGTTCCGGTATTAATAGTTTAAATGTGGTAGCTATTAAAAAATATGGTGGACGGACGGTCGTAGCCAGACAAGTAATGGTTGTTGATTAAATCCTGATTTAAATTGACAAAAGGGGGTGCCCCTGCTAAATTGGACATAGTCGGCGCCCATAGTTCAATGGATAGAACACCAGCCTTCTAAGCTGGTTATGAGGGTTCGATTCCCCCTGGGCGTACACTTTTTTTAAATATTTATAAAAGTATGGTTTGGCTATTATTACTGGGTTCAATTATTTTCTTAGCTGTCTTAATTTTTTTGGCTGAAGAATTTTTTAATTTGTTGTTTCGAGGTTATGCACCATTTATCAGCACCAAGAATAAAGTTTTAGATGAAGCAGTCAAGCAATTGCAGCAATTGGATTTGCCAGCTGGAGCCAAAATCTATGAATTGGGTTGTGGTAAAGCTGGCTTCTTGCGTCGTTTAGAAAAATCTGCTAAAAGTAAATATACTCTTATTGGTGTAGAGATTTTGGCTTCGGTCTATTTTTTGGCCAAAGTTCAATTAGCTTTAGTCGGCAGTAAAATTAAGTTACGCCGTAAGAATTTTTTAAAGATGTCTTTAGCTAGCGGCGATTGTTTTTATTGTTACTTAGGGGAATCATTAACGGCCAGGTTGTCTTTAAAACTGCAAAAAGAAGCGCGTCCGGGATCCTATCTGATCAGTAAT
>CAYVMB010000066.1:0-3082 GCA_964452435.1 uncultured Gammaproteobacteria bacterium | reverse complement strand
TCTTGATGGTCATTCCAAATATTGATTGGCGCTGAGATAGAGCGGTTGGCGCAAGTCATTACTAGTGGTAAACGTAAACCAGGTAAATTGTAAACTACCTCAGACATATGCAATAAGCCCTGTGAGCTAGTGGCTGTATAGGCTGAAACACCCATAGCTGCCGCACCTAAAGCCATAGAGAGGGCTGAATGTTCACTCTCAGCTTGGATGAAAGAAAAATCGGCTTGTTGAGTTGAGACCAGTTTGGCCAAATATTCAATGATTCCAGTTTGTGGAGTAATCGGATAAGCTGCTACAACGCCTGGTTGGCAAGCAGCCACAATTTTAGCAATAGCCTCTGAACCCTTAAGAAAAGCTAATTCCCCATTATTCTGGCTGGCAATCTGTTTAGTCATGCTTTTGTCGGATTATTGTGACAGCTAATTCATGGTTAGCAAAGAAAGCTTGTTGATTTTTTTGGGCAATAACTGGATTAGAAAATTGTTCAGACAAAGCCTTAAACCAATTTTTTTCGTCGATTAATGGCCAGAGAGCGCTTAATCCACCCAATAAACCGATAGCTAGATCCTGATTAAAAATATCTAAGGAAATCTGACGACTGTCATAGTTTAGCAGCTTGGGTTTGGCTTGATAAGTAGCTAGATCATTCCTGTTAACAATAGTTAATTGTCGACCTAATTGGTTTGACTGGTAAAGTTTGGGATCGTTGATCAATAAAATATCTGGTTGATTAATTTTTTGACGATTACGAATTGGTTGATTAGCGATGCGGACATAGGCTTCTACTGGTGTGCCGGTTCGCTCTACGCCAAAAAAAGGCATTGATTGTGACCACCAGCTCTGATAAAAAGCGGCCCTCGCTAGCAGAGCAGCGGTTGTTACAACCCCTTGGCCACCCAATCCAACCAGTTTGATGGTTATTGGTTTTTCAATTTTTTTATCAGGAAAAGCCATTTTATTTACCTTTAGTTAATTCTTGGATCATATAATTAAAAAAATCAACTGGTAATTCGCCGCTAAAACGATAGCCATTAATAAACCAAGTTGGCGTACCGCCTATACCACCCAAAGCAATGGCATCCTGATAATCTTTTTGTAGGTAGCCCAAGGTTCGACGCTGATCTAGACAGTCTTTTAGTTTAACATCGGAAAGGCTATATTCTTTAGCTAAGGCCATTAATTGACTAGTGGTTGAGTATTGACCTTGATTAAGCATTAGTTGGTCATGAAATAACCAAAAACCTAGACTGCCAGCCTGTTCTCCGGCACAACGAGCTGCCTGAGCTATTAGCTCAGAATTATTTTGTCCAGGCCAATCGCGCCAAACATATTGAACAATGTCTTTATTTTGGCTAACAACTTTACGAATAGTTGGTGAGACAACTCGACAGTGTGAACAATTAAAATCACCATATTCAACAATTAAGACCTTAGGACTAGATGTTCCTAAATAATAAGGGGCTGGGCCCTTACTTAAGGCAATCAGCTCTTTAGGGTCTAAGCCTTGACTATTTTGCTGAAGCATTAATTCAGCCGCGGTTATTCGACCAGTTTTTAATTGCCAAGTCAAATAGATTACTTTGTAGAGATAAACAGCTACTAATAAGGCAAATAGGCTAGCACAAATCAATAATAATAAACCCCACCAACGCCGATACCAATGCCTGGGTTTGCGACCGCTAGTTCTGAGCAGGTTATTAAAGCGACTCTGCCAACCAGTCTGTTCTTCTAGGAGTAAATCACGGTTATTTTTATATTTTTTTTCCATTGCCTGATTAATTAGTTTGGGCTATGATATTATTATAACAGATTTATTGATCAATGAAAATAATTACCTGGAACATTAATGGTTGGCGGGCAGCTTGGCAAAAAGGCCTGGCTGACTTTATTATTAGCCAGCAACCAGATTTACTTGGCCTGCAAGAAACCAAGATTAATGATCATTTAGCTAACGACTGGTCAGAAAAAATTCCAGGCTATAAAATATTTTGGCATGGTGCTGAGCGGCCTGGCTATAGCGGTACAGCAATTATTGCTAAGGATAATCTATCAGTAAATATAATCAACGGTCTAGGTGAAGAACAATTTGATTTGGAGGGTCGTTGTCAAGTTAGTAAATTAGCTGATTTTTATTGGCTAAATATTTATTTTCCTAACGCCAATCGCCAGCTTAGCCGCTTGCCCTATAAGCAGGCCTTTAATCAGGCAGTTCGGCAGCTGATTAAAAAACTGGAACAAAGCAAGCCGGTTATTATTAGCGGCGATTTTAATGTCGCCCATCAACCGATTGATTTGGCCAATCCTAAAGTTAATGAAGGTAGTGCTGGCTATACGCTAGAGGAGCGTCAATTTATTGATCAACTA
Source organism: uncultured Gammaproteobacteria bacterium (assembly GCA_964452435.1). Classification (GTDB taxonomy): domain Bacteria; phylum Patescibacteriota; class Patescibacteriia; order Patescibacteriales; family Patescibacteriaceae; genus UBA1359. The sequence goes on along the minus strand of CAYVMB010000066.1, from coordinate 718 downwards.
TTGACTGATGGTTGGATTGATATCTGGCGGCAACTTTATCCAGCTAGAAAACAATATACTTGGTGGACTTATCGTTTTTCTGCCAGATCACGCAATATTGGTTGGCGGATTGACTATTTCTTGATTAGCCCAACCTTATTGTCTAAAATAAAAGATGTTCAAATCTTAGATCAGATCAATGGTTCAGATCATTGTCCGGTAGAATTAATTATTATCTAAATATGTCAGACAAGTATCAACATCAGCAATTTGAAGCTCGTTGGGAAAAAGCTTTTCAAGAAGCCAAGCTTTATAGTCCTTCAGTTAATCAAGACCAACCCAAGTTTTATGTTTTAGATATGTTTCCTTATCCATCTGGAGCCGGGTTGCATGTTGGCCACCCCAAAGGCTATATTGCCACCGACATTGTCTCTCGCTATCAACGAATGCGCGGTTATAATGTTTTACACCCGATGGGTTGGGATGCTTTCGGTTTGCCAGCTGAGAATTACGCTCTCAAAAATAAAGTTCATCCGAGCGTGGCGACTGCTGACAATGTCGCCACCTTTAAACGGCAATTAGGTATATTGGGCTTGTCTTACGATTGGGATCGAGAAATTAATACTACTGATCCGCAGTATTACCGCTGGACGCAGTGGATATTTCTTAAGCTCTATAATTCTTTCTATGATCCTGAGCAAAAGAAGGCTCGCCCGATTGAGCAGCTGGTTGTTCCCGA
>CAYVMB010000065.1:0-3093 GCA_964452435.1 uncultured Gammaproteobacteria bacterium | reverse complement strand
AAATAGGCCATTTGCTATAATTAATTTATTCAGCTTTATTGTTGATGCCGCACAAACAGAAGGCGCCCGTTTTGGGCGTTTTTTGTTTAACAAAAACAGCCCCAAATAGAGGCTGTTTTTTATTTGAGTCCAAATTTTCTTAGACTTTAATGACAACTGGCAAAACCATTGGCCGGCGCTTAGTTTTGTTAAACAAGAATTGGCTGACATCGGCGCGAATCTTATTTTTTAATTGATCATCATCACCAAAGCCGTGGCCGCTAATTGGGCTAGCCAAGAAATCAGTTTCTTTGACGATTTTTTTGATACGCATCCGTGTATCCTGAATCAAGTCTTTATTGTCCTTCATATAAATAAAGCCGCGGGAGATGATATCAGGATTGCCAATTGGGTCGCCAGTCTTGGAGTCAATAGTAGCAATCACCACAATCATACCATCTTCAGCCATGGTTTTGCGATCGCGCAAGACGATGTCGGAAACATCACCGACGCCTAGACCGTCGACCATAATATAATCAGTATTAACCTTTTCTTTAGTTAGCTGGCCGATAATTTCTTGGCCCTGTCGTTGTAGGCTGACCACTTGTCCGTTGTCAGCCACAAAAATATTATTAGGAGAAAGTCCAACCTGTTGAGCTAACTCAGCGTGAGCCTGTAACATATAATGATTGCCTTCAATTGGCATAAAATATTTTGGCTTGAGTAGACGCATCATTAGCTTTAAATCTTCTTGTTTAGCATGGCCGCCGGCGTGGACATCCATCATTTCATAATGAATAACTTTACCGCCCTGGCGGACGATTTGGTCTTTTAGGCTTTGAATACTGCGCTCATTGCCAGGAATAACTGATGAAGAGAAAATAATAGTATCACCTGGTTTGATATGGACGGTACGATGTTCGTTGTTGACTACTTTCATCAAAAAAGCGCCATTTTCACCCTGAGCACCAGTGCCCAAAATAATAACTTTATTATCTGGTAGATGGCGTAATTCACTGTCGCTAATAATAGTTTTGGGGTCAAATCTCATATAGCCAATTTGTTTGGCGATTTCTACATTATCGTTCATACTGCGACCCTGCAGATAAATTTTGCGACCGAATTTTTCGGCTAAAGAAAAAATCTTTTGAATGCGATTGACCTGAGAAGCGAATGTGCCGATGATAATCCGGCCATCAATTTTTTCAAACAAACGGCCCATTTCATCGCCGATGGTGGATTCGGAAACCTGATAGCCAGGATGGGTAGAGTCGGTAGAGTCGGCCATTAACATTAATAGTCCCTGGCTGCCGACTTGAGCGATACGTTGTAAATCAGCTGGTTTGTCATTGACCGGTGAGTAATCAATTTTGAAATCACCGGTATGTAAAACAGTGCCAATCGGTGTATGGATAATGGCGGCAAAACAATCGGGAATGGAGTGGTTGACTCTTAGAAATTCCAGACGGAAGTTTTTACCTAGTTGGATCTTGGTATCTTCTTCAATCCTAGTGATTTTTAATCTTGGACATTGAGGATGTTCTTTGACTTTCTTTTCCACCAATCCAGCGGTTAATTTGCCCATAAACATTGGTGGGTTCTTAAGCTTACCCATTAAATGAGCAATAGCTCCGATATGGTCGTAATGGCCATGGGTGATAATAACGCCCTTAATCCAATCTTCTTTGCCCGTTAAATAATCGGTGTTGGGGATGATATAATCAATGCCCAACATGTCTTCTTCGGGGAATTGTAGACCCATGTCAATAATGATAATCTCTCGGTCATACTCCAATAGGGTCATATTGCGACCGACTTCCTCTAGTCCACCCAAAACAATAACTCGTAATTTTTCTGAACTTTGAGTCGGGTTGCTAGTTGGGCGATGATAATTTGTTCGCTGGTTTGGGCGGCGAGACGCGCCATAAGAATCACCAGCTACTTGGCTAGTGGAGTCTTTTGTTTTGTACTTCGTAATCATAATAATTAGTGCCAATCTAAATAATTGGCTTTATTTTTCAGTAATAAAAGAGTTAAGTTTTTGGTGCCCAAGAGAGGATTTGAACCTCCACGTCCTTGCGAACACAACGACCTGAACGTTGCGCGTCTACCAGTTTCGCCACTTGGGCCTGTTTATTTTTTATTTTTCCAACTGCGACCAGTTTTAATATACCACCTGTTTATTTCATTAAAACGATCAGCCGGTTCAATAATAAAATCAGTGTCAAAACCTTTAATTTTTTTATGTTGGATATATAGATGGCTGGAATTATACAGGAAGATGGTTGGTAAGTCACTATTTATTTGGTTTTGTAATTCTTTAGCTGCTTGTTGTCTGGCAGTTTGATCAAGGGTTGATCGTAGAATTTCTAGACTTTTATCAACTTTTTCATTGCGATAATTGCTTAGATTAAAGCCATTAGGACCACTTTGGCTGGAGTGCCAGAGAGCAGTTAGATCGTTTTCAGAGCCGAGATTTTGACCGTATAGTAGTAAAGAATAATCTTTTTGCTGAATAATTTGGCTATTAACATCTTCTGGATTAACTATGTTTAGACTTATTTTAATCCCCACCTTTTGCCAAGCCTCAGCCAGTTGGTTGGCGATAATTAAATAATCTGGTTCATTGACTGTGGTTAAATTAATAGTTAAATATTGGTTATTTTTTTGTAGCCATTGGCCAGCACCAAGATCAGTAATTATTTTTTGTTGGTTTTGGTCATTTTGTTCCTCAGCTAATTTCTTCTCAGCGCTATCCACATCCTCAGCGGTGATAGTTTTTGGTTGCCAGCCGTCTTCGGCCAATATTTTACTGGCTTTGGCTAAATCAAAGGTCGGGCGAGCTAAGCTCGTATCGTAATATTGATTCTGTTTAAGTATTGGGCCGTTAGCCAAATGGCTGACTAGATTATTATTCTTCACTAAAATTTGATTTTTGTCAATAGACGTAGCCAACGCTTGGCGGATAACTTTATTTTTTAATGTTTGATCATCTTGATTAATAAAGACAGCGACCAACTGAGAGGTTCCTAGGTATTTAAGGTTATAACGATTAGCAGCGATTAGTTTTTCGGCGATGGTTTGTGGTAAATAATTGGCGCCATTGATGGAGCC
>CAYVMB010000064.1:0-3140 GCA_964452435.1 uncultured Gammaproteobacteria bacterium | reverse complement strand
CATAGCAATAACTCCCAAAGTAATACCCAGGCTCATTGAACCAGTATCACCAAGATAAAAACGAGCTGGATTAATATTAAACCACAAAAAGGCCAGCAAAGCACCACCAATAACCGCACATAAGGCAGCTAAATCATAACGACCAGTCAAAAAAGCAATAGCTCCATAAATCATAAAACTAGACAACAGCGTGCCGCCAGCTAGACCGTCTAACCCATCAGTTTCATTTACTGAAAAGGCTGTACTAATAATTACAAAAACAAAGACTGGAATGTACCACCATCCCAAAGAAAAACTGCCAAAAAATGGAATGTGAAAAACATCCCAGTCTAATTTAAAATAAAACCACAACGCTCCCACTAAAGCTATGGCTGCGTAAACTAATAACCTAGAACGTAGACTTAAGCCACCACCACCTTTGGTGCCTCTACCACGGACATCTAGCCAATCATCAAACAAACCAATCAGGGCCGAAGCTACTAAAATACCCAGGGGTAAATAAGTCTGGCTACGGCTTAAAAAACTAAGCTGGCTAAGCCAAGAACCAGGCCAAAGTCGAGCCAAAAAAAATAAACCTACCGCAAAAATTAGTGTAGTCACCCAAATCAATAAACCACCCATAGTCGGCGTGCCGTCTTTGGCCGCATGTAATTGAGAAAAGATTGGTGTAGCACCACTATTGCGGATTTTCTTACCTAATTTGTGACGATATAAAAAATTAGTCAGTAGCGGCGTCCAAATAATCGTAAAAATAAAAGCACCAGCCGCTAATAATAACAATCTAATAATGTAAAAATCTAACATACTGAAATTAACGAAAATTAATCAATAATAAACCAGCCAAAGCTAAATTAGCTAAAACTAAAACTGACAAACTACCGGCCAGGCTGGTCATCCTAAACTGTTTGGCTGATGGATAATTAATAAGCAACAACAAACCATTAACCACAAAAGCTGCCGTGGCACCAGCTGGTAACCAATAAATTGAGTTAGCCGAACCGATTAAATCAATACCAAAATTAATATTATAGTGTAAGATTAATAACCCACCACGGCTAACTGCTGCTAACCAAAAAGCCAAAATCCAGGTAGTAACCAATAAAATTAAATCAATAATTGTCAACCAGCGGCTACTAGATTCGCGCCAAATATCTGACCAGGTAATCCGCCACTCTTGACTGAACAAATAAAGATAACTAAGCAATTTTGACCAAAGTAAACGCATAATTAAACGGTTAAATCTGGAGCCCAGCGACGTAGACGAGCCACGATAGGTGGTAATTTTTTAATCACATAATCGATTTCAGTTGCCGTAGTCTGTCGACCCAGAGTAAATCTAATACTATAGTGAGCAACCTCTTGGCTAACACCCATAGCCGCTAGAGTAGCCGAGGCTTCTAGACTACCAGCCGCACAGGCCGATCCAGTAGATACAGCAATCCCAGCTAAATCAAGGGCCAATAATAATGCCTCACCCTCGGCCAACATAATCGAAAAATGAGCATGGCTAGGACTGGCATTACTAATATCAGTATTTAAGACAATATTGGGAATATTTTTAGTTAAACCCTGCACCAATCGCCGCCGTAAAACAACAATTTTACGACCGTCTGCCTCGCGGTGACGATTAACTAGCTCAATGGCTTTGGCCAAACCAACGATACCGGGGACATTTAGAGTACCACTGCGTCGATTAAGCTCTTGATGGCCGCCCAATTGAACAGCCATTAACGGCGTGCCGGTGCGAACATATAATCCGCCGATGCCCTTGGGACCATAGATTTTATGACCAGAAAAACTAAGCAAATCACAATGCAGATAGTCAACCCGGCAATCAAAATAATTGACAGCTTGGGTGGCGTCAGTATGAAAATAAATAGTCTGTGGCTGCTTTTCAGCTAAACCACCGCGTTTACGCCAATCTTCCTGGCGGCGATGATTAATTTTTTTAATCATCTGGCCAATTTCCCTGATTGGCTGCTTGGCTCCGGTTTCACTGTTAACATAAATCACTGAAACTAAAACTGTATTTGATTTAATCAGTTTTTCCAATTTAACCAAATCAACTAAACCTTTCTTATCTACTGGCAACCAACTAACTTCAACACCTTCTTTGGCTAGTTGCTGACAAGGTTGACGGACGGCCTCATGTTCAACACTAGAAACGATGATATGCGGTTTAAAATCTGGAGTCAGCTTTAAAAGACCTTTAATCAAACCATTGATAGCCAGGTTATCGGCTTCAGTAGCACCCGAAGTAAAAACAAGCTCTTTGGCTTGAGCCGCAAAAAAATCAGCGATAGTTTGCCGCGCCTGACTGACTGCAGCTTGAGCTGCCTGCCCGTAATTATGCAGTGAAGCTGGGTTACCAAAAATCTTGGTAAAATAAGGCTCCATGGCCCTATAGACCATAGGATTAACTGGCGTGGTCGCGCTATAATCTAGGTAAACCTTCATATTAAGCAGCCCGAACCTCCTTAATTTGAGGAAGACGAGCTTTAAGTTCAGTTTCGATGCCAGCTTTTAGCGTGTATTCCGACATTGGACAATGAGCACAATGACCTTGTAGCTCAACCAATAAAACACCGTCGATTTCATTAAAATCAACCAAACGAATATCACCGCCGTCCATTTGAAGACTAGGTCTAATTTCTTGATCAACAATTTTTTCTAGTTCCGGCCACCAGGCCAAGTCTTTGATATTATCCATAAAAAATAAGTTATTTAACTAATCCTTGGCGGTAATTATCAATCGCCAAGCGTAAAGCATCAACCCCCAACATGGAGCAATGAACCTTGGGAGCCGGCAAACCACCCAAATCATCAACCACCTCATCTTTAGTAATTTGGTAAGCCTCATCTAAGGTTTTCCCTTTGACCAGGTCAGTTAAGGCCGAAGATACAGCAATGGCCGCTGCGCAACCTAAGGTTTCAAATTTAACTTTTTCAATGATACCATCCTTAATCTGCAAATAAATCTTCATAATATCGCCACAAACCGGATTACCAACCTTACCAACCGCACTAGGGTGAACCAAACTCCCCTGATTATGAGGTTTTTTAAAATGTTGGATAACTTTTTGACTATATAACATAAATAATTCTTTAATTAATAATTACCGATTAATATTAACCACTGT
>CAYVMB010000063.1:0-3172 GCA_964452435.1 uncultured Gammaproteobacteria bacterium | reverse complement strand
CGATAGCGCCAAAAATTGATTAAGCTGATTAGCGCCGCTTTCAGCCATAGCCAAACAAAGATAACCAATCCAGCCAGACCCAGTTCACTCCAAAAATTCAAGAAAATATTGTGTGGGTAAAGATAAATTTCCAGTGGCTGCCAAGTTGGTTTAGCTTTTTTATCAGCTGATTTTATCCAAATGCCTTCGTGATGATAAGGCTCCACCGTTGCTTGATAATTAGCTAGCCCGGCCCCGGTTAACCAGCGGCCATCACCAAGCATCTGCCAAGTTTCCTGCCATTGCGACTGACGAATTTGACCGGACAAGTCAGTTAGCCGCATTTTCTGTTCAATCATCGCCTGATAATCCGGCCGCTGCCCAATTACTATTCCAGCGATAACTGCCACTGCCAAGACCACCAAACGGCTCCGCCGACCAGCTAGTAAGCCCAAAATAGCTAAGGCCGCCGCTAAGCCAATCATTGCCCCCTCGCTATGCGCCCAATAAATAGCCAGCCAGCCCAAAATAATGCTGCTAATTAGTAGTAAATTAGACCAATTAAACCAGCCCTGAACTTTTTTCAAGCGATAGATCAAATAACCGAGTAAAGCCAAGCTACCTGGCCCAGCAAATAAACCAATGGCGTTAGGATAGCCAAAAACCGAGGTCGCTCGTCTAGTGGCCGCCGCCGCCCAAAAAGAATTGGCAATTAAATTACCTGTCCAATACTGATAGCCAGCTATTAAGCCAACCACCAATAAACTGCTGGCTAAACATAAATAGCCACAATCAATATATTTTGTTCCACGCGGAACATTCCAAAAAAGAATAAAGACTAAAATTGGCTCAATAAAGTAGGCCTTCCACAAACCCAAAGCACTGGTGGTATTACCACCAATCAGTAAAGCCAGCCAAGCGATTAATAAGACTAAGATGATCTCAATAGTCAGTGGATAGGCTCGCCAATTCTTAGCCCGAGAGCGCAGACTAGCCCATGGTTGAGGGTATTGTTTAATCAACCAAATGGCGGTAGTTAAAAGAATCAATTCTTCCAAAATAGTCATTGGCAGAGGTCCAATCTTGAAGCGCAACAAATAAGTCGGCAGCAAGCCAGCTAGCAAGCTGACGGCCAGTGGCCAGCGCCGCCAAGCCAGTATGGACCAAAGAACACCGACCAGTAAAGCAATTAACCACATATTATTTGTCCAATTGCTGTAAGTTTTTTAATTCCCAAGTATTATTTAGCGAATCATAGAGGGCAAAAGTGGCCGGATAATAAACTCCGCCTAAAGTTCCCGGGTTAACGCGCCAAATATTATCGCGTTGCTCCTGCCATGGCTTATGGCTGTGGCCATAAAACAAAACATCAACTGGCCCCTCAGCTAAAACAATCGCCTGATATTCCGGTTCATGACAAACTCCAATAGTGCGACCATCTATTATAAAACGACCATAACGACCTAAGTTATGGAGATTAGCCCCATAAGGTATGTCAGCTGGAGCGTAATTATCAGCGTTACCTTGAACAAAATAGAGCTGACCTGGCCACAGAGACGCTAACTGCTGAAAACTGTCGCTATCGGTCAAATCTCCACAAAAAACCGCCTCTTGAATCCCCTTGGCCTGACACCATTTAGCCCACAGTCGTAAATTAACTAAATTATCGTGTAGATCGCTAAAAACCGCCAACATATTAATTAGCCACGCGCCAAATCTCGTCTAGGCTAGTTTCGCCATTGGCCGCCTTCAATAAGCCGTCGTGGGTCATTAATAATGCCCCCTGACTAATGGCTAGCTGCTCTATCTCAGCATCAGTGGTTAGCGGCTGTTGAATCAATTTTTGCAATTCCGGGGTCATAACGATTACTTCATAAATACCAACCCGCCCTTTATAGCCAATACCGCGGCACTCCGGGCAGCCAACCGGACCATAAAATTGCGGCTGATCAGGCAACTTCAGCTCGGGACGAGTTTTTAATAATTGCCAAAAAGGCTCAATTTGAGTTTTCATTTCCGGGGAAATACTGACTGCTTGTTTGCATTTGGGGCACAGTCGCCGCGCTAGACGCTGACCAATGGAGCATTCTAGGGCGCTAGCTAGCATGGTTCGCTCTACACCCAAGCCGGCGAAACGAGCAATAGCGCCGGCAGCGCTGTTAGCATGAATAGTTGACAGGACCAGATGGCCGGTCAAACTGGCCTCAATGGCCGTCTTGGCAGTTTCATCATCGCGAATTTCACCGACCATAATAATATTAGGGTTCTGCCGCATCAATGACCGTAAAGCAGCAGCAAAAGTATAGCCGCCAGCCGTATCAATTTGAGTTTGCATTAAGCCGTCTAAATGATATTCAATCGGATCTTCAATAGTAATAATCTTGATTTCCGGACTATTGAGGCGCTTTAATAACGCATACAGAGTTGTTGTCTTGCCGGAACCGGTCGGACCGGTGGTAATAATAATACCTTTGGTTTTATGCATTGACTTCTCAATGGCTGCCAAAGAGGCATCACGAATGCCCAAATCAGCCAGATCTAAACTAATGGCCTGGTTAGATAGCAATCTAATAACCACTGTTTCACCATAACCGCCGGTAATCAAAGAAACACGGCAATCCATCCGTTCGGTTGGTAGATCCATGCTGAAACGACCATCAAAAGTCGGCTGTTTAACGCTTAATGATAAACCGATTAAATTCTTAATCTCACCAATTAATGGCACGTAATGCTCCGAACCTAGGGTGACAATGTCGTGAAGGATGCCATCCAAACGATAACGAATCTTAACCCCACCTTCAATCGGATCAATGTGAACATCGGCCGCTTTGCTAACAATGGCGCCGGCCATGACTGCAGCCAACATTTCGCTGGTCGGTTTACTAGCTAATAATTTTTCTGCCCCAGCAATATCTTGAGCAACGCTTTCACCAAACTGCAGATTATCTTCAGCAATTTTTAAACCACGACCCAGGGTTTGCGAAACAACAATATCATAAAGCTCGTCAATATAATCAGTCTTGCCAATTACCCGCAATATCTCATCAAAAGAAGTCTGGCCAGCCAAAACCTTAAGAACACCGTCTTGAAGCATAGTAACCATGCCGTCCTCAATGGCTTGGCGCATGATCTTAAACGACGGCACTCCGTCGGCAATCAAGCCCTTCATGGCCTCGCTCATGGTAAAAATCTC
>CAYVMB010000062.1:0-3198 GCA_964452435.1 uncultured Gammaproteobacteria bacterium | reverse complement strand
TGATTTTTGTCAATAACCATCGGGTGATTTTTAAAAAGGCCAATTTTATGCTATAATCTTGACAGACGATACGGGCTCGGCTATATTATTGTTAGCAGTCTAGATTGTTGACTGCTAATGAATTAGCTTAACCCATTATATAATATGGACATGCTGGATAAATTTACTCAAAAATCACAAGAAGCTATTATTAACGCTCAAATGGTCGCTCAGCAGTTTGGCCAAGAGTTTATTGGCGCCCTTCATCTGCTTTTAGCCTTATTACAACAGGACGAAAGTTTGGTGCGCCCAATTATTGAGGCGCAAAAAATTGATCCGGACTTAGTGGCTAGTCAAACCGAAGCCGAGTTAGAGAAATTACCAAAATCAGATAAGGCTGAAGTAGCCGAAGGAGTAGTTCAGGGCACAGCTGAGGCCTCAATGGTCATTGAGCGCGCTCGCAAGGAGGCGCAAGGTTTAGATGATGAATATATTGCTACTGAGCATTTATTATTAGCTATTGTCGGTATAAAATCTAAGGCTCAATCGATTTTATTGAAAGCCGGTTTGGGTTATGAGGGTCTGCTTAAGGCGATAATTGAACTTCGTGGTTCGCAGGCGGCTGGTTCCACCGACGCTGAAAAGAAATATAAGATTTTGCAGAAATACGCCATCAATTTGACTGATTTAGCCCGCCAGAAAAAACTCGATCCAGTCATTGGCCGCGATGAGGAAATTCGTCGCATCATGCAGGTTTTGTCGCGGCGGACCAAGAATAATCCAGTTTTAATTGGTGAAGCTGGCACTGGTAAAACTGCTATTGTCGAGGGCCTGGCTCAACGGATTATTGTTGGTGATGTGCCCGAGACTTTAAAGGGTAAAGAATTAGTTAGTTTGGATCTGGGAGCCTTGATTGCCGGCGCCAAGTTTCGAGGAGAATTTGAAGACCGGCTCAAGTCGGTTATTAAAGAGGTGCAGAAAAGCAATGGTCAAGTTATTTTATTTGTTGATGAGCTCCACACTATTGTTGGGGCCGGCGCCTCAGAAGGGTCAATGGACGCTTCCAATATGCTGAAGCCGGCACTGGCTCGTGGTGAGATCAAGCTAGTTGGTGCCACCACGACTAAGGAATACCAAAAATATATTGAGAAAGACGCAGCTTTGGAGCGGCGTTTTCAGCCAATTTTTGTGGAAGAACCAAGCGTGGAAGATGCTATTGCTATTCTACGGGGCATTAAAGAAAAATATGAAGTTCATCATGGTGTGCGGATTACTGACGACGCTCTAATTGCTGCCGTTAAATTGTCGGCTCGCTATATTACCGATCGTTTTTTGCCAGATAAAGCGGTTGACTTAATTGACGAAGCCACTTCTAGCTTGAGAATGGAGATTGACTCCTCGCCTGACGAGCTGGATAGTTTAAAGCGAGAAATTCGTCGCTTGGAAATTATGAAAGCCGGTTTGTTAAAAGAAGATAATAAAGAAAAGGCCCGTAAGGTCAATCGCGATTTGGAGAATTTAAAAGAAAAGGCCAAACAATTGGAACTCCACTGGTCTAATGAAAAGGAAATTATTTCCAAAATTCGCCAGTTTAAAAAAGAAATTGATGAGCTAGGTGCCCAAGCTGAAATTATTGAACGGCGCGGTGATGATTTAACCAAAGTAGCTGAGATTCGTTATAGTCGGATTCCTGATTTAGAAAAAGCTATTGAAAAGGAGCGACAGAATTTACTCAAGATTCAGAGCAATGGCCAGCGAATTTTAAAAGAAGAAGTTGATGAAGAAGATATTGCTAAAGTGGTAGCTCGCTGGACCGGTATCCCTATGGCCAGGATGCTAGAAACCGAGGCCCAGAAACTAACCAAGATTGAAGATTATTTGAAAGCGCGGGTGGTCGGTCAATCCGAAGCTATAATAGCTGTCGCTAATGCGATCCGCCGTTCTCGGGCTGGTATTAGCGAAGAAAAAAGGCCAATTGGTTCATTTTTGTTTGTTGGTCCAACCGGTGTTGGTAAGACCGAACTGGCCAAGACTTTGGCTGAATTTATGTTTGACGATGAAAATGCTCTAATTCGTTTGGATATGAGCGAATTCATGGAAAAACATAGTGTTTCCAAGATTTTAGGTGCGCCAGCCGGTTATGTTGGTTATGATGACAGTGGCCAATTGATTGATCGAGTGCGCCGCCGCCCCTATAGTGTGATTTTGTTTGATGAAATAGAAAAGGCCCACCCCGAAGTCTTTAATATCTTATTGCAGATTTTGGATGATGGTCGCTTAACTGATGCCAAAGGTCGGGTGATTAATTTTAAGAATACTATTATTATCATGACCTCTAATTTAGGAAATGAGGTCATCAAGGATTATTCGATTGGTTTTTATGATGGCAGTGATGCCAAAAAGTTAGCGGAAATTCGTGAAGACGAAATGAAAGATAAGATCGATAATATCCTTAAACAGCATTTTAAGCTGGAATTCTTGAATCGAATTGATGAGATCGTTATTTTTAAGAGCTTAAGTAAAGAAGCTCTAGGTAATATCGTTGATTTGGAGTTACAAAAGGTCAGCCAGCGCTTGGCAATCAAGGGCATTAAGTTTAAGGTTACCGCTAAAATTAAGCGATTCCTGGCCGATAAGGGTTATGATATTACCTTTGGCGCTCGGCCGCTCAAGCGGGTTATCCAGAATCAATTATTAGATGAGTTAGCTTTACAAATAATTGAGGGGAAAATTAAAGAGGGAGACACGGTTAATGCCGATTTATCGGCTGAAACCAAAGTTGTTTTCCGGGCTGGCAGGGCCGAATTGAAAAATCATCAAATTTAACGACATGTTTTTATCAACCAAAAAGTTTCTATTATTAATCAGTGTTTTAGCTATTGGCTTAATTTTTTCGAATAGTCGAGCTCAGGCGGCCGATTTTAACCCTAATTTAATAATTACTGATCAAGAAATCATGGATAGCGCGGCCATGAATTTGGGAGAGATTCAGAGCTTTTTGCAAGATCGCGGCAGTTTCTTGGCCACCTATCGGACAACTGATTATTATGGCGTTATGCGTAGCGCCGCTGAGATTATTTATAATGCTGCAGTTAATAGCTATGATTGTAGTGGAGTTGATGTTAATAATCCGCAAGACATTGAGGAAGCCAAGGCTAAATGTGTCAAAGTATCAATTAATCCCCGTTTTTTAATTGTTTTATTACAAAAAGAGCAAAG
>CAYVMB010000061.1:0-3296 GCA_964452435.1 uncultured Gammaproteobacteria bacterium | reverse complement strand
AACAAATCACCGTTAGTCGGCGCTGAGAAATTGCGTCATTTTCTACAACAGACTAATCGCCGGGTTGATTTTTTAGGCTTGATTATCAAGCGTTGCCGCTGGGATGAGCGCGAAGATGAGGCTTGTTTAGAAATGCCAGCGGGCCTGACCAGCAGCACTCAATCCACTACTGCCGCCGCCCCAATGATTGGCAGCAATTTACGCCTGACCGAAGAGCGAACTGAAAAGATTCTCAATCCATCTGGCTGGGCCAAGTTTATTTTGCTACTTAAAAAGATACTAATGGCTGCCGGCCAATGGTTGGTTGGTCTAGCTCACCGTAATTGGTCTAGAATATTAAAAGAAAATTATCAGGAAGGTCGGCAGCGCTATCAGGAAAGCAAGGAAAGAATTGCTGGTTGGCCTGGTTGGTTAATTATTAAGCGCTATAGTCGACGAATATTGTTACTGGGTCGAACTAGTTGGTACAAGACACAACCTAAATTACGGAGTTTAAGTAATCACTGGACTGTTTATTGGTTTAAGACTGCTCCTTGGCGCTGTCGGTTAATAGAAAAATATTGGTTGCCACTGGAACGAATTATCCAGCCAATGATTAACTTTTTCTTGGCTATTGGTCATCGTTGCCGCCGATTTTTAGACAAGAGTTATCAGCAACCGCGCACTTATTGGCAACGTCTTAGCAAGCGCAGCCGCTTATTTTTGGGTTTAGCCGGTGCCTGCCTGCTGTTATTGGCAATTGGTATGTTTTGGCAATATCGTAATCAGATTAAGCAAGCAAATTTACAACAAAAAACCGATCAGGTGGCTTTAGTTGAGCAGAAGCATAATCAAATTGAGGCCAATCTCCTATATAACAATTTAACTTCGGCCAATCAAAGTCTTGATGAGGCTGCTACTTTAATTGAGCAATGGCAGACCGCCAAAGAAAAATTACCGTTAGAAATTACTGAGCGTTGGCAGAAAACCGTTTTACAACAGGAAAAATTATTAGGTCAAGTCCGACATATTTACACTTTAAGGAATGGTCAAGCCTTGGCTGACCAGCCAATCACCGCTGTCACCTCCACGGACAGCTTGTTGAGATTGAATGGTCAATTGTTGGCCTGGACCGATTCGGCTAGCCGGCAAGTGATTTATCAAAATAGCCGCCAAGAATGGCAAACTGTAGTCTGGCCAGAAGGTTGGCAAACTATGGTAGCAGCAGCTTCTGACGGTCAAAATTGGTATTTTGCTGCTGGCGATGGGCAGATTGCCTCACTAACTCGTGATGGTCAATGGAAGATTTGGCCGCTAGATAAGCCGATTAGTCAGATTAAAGCTCTAGCTTTTTACGGCGGCCGGATTTATATTATTGCTGGTGATAATCAGATTCATCGTTATCAGAAACAGGCTGATAATTTTAATGGCGGACAGCAGTGGAACACTGATAAACTACCAGCTGGTGATATTGCCGGTCTAGCAGTCGACGGCCAAGCCTATGTTTTTTATGGTGATGGCCAAGCTTTTAAGTTGAATAACGGTCGTAGCCAAGCCATTGCCGTTAAAGAAATGGAGCCGTTAGCTAAAGGTTGGGTTAATTGTCAATTATTGGCCGATAGCCAGGGTTTTTATTGTCTAGAGGCTGGTAATCAGCGTATCTTAAGTTATGGCCGTGACAGCTCAATTTTGGGTCAATATCGGCTAGTTAATCAGTCAGCTCAGGCTGTCGTTATTAGCCAAGCTAATAAAGCCATTTATTTATTAACCGAACAAGCAATACAGAAGTTCATTTTGCCGACTGACTAGATTTAATTATCTTTTGTTAATGATTAGTGGTTTTACAAAATCAGCTTTTACTTTAATTGAATTACTGGTAGTTATAGTAATTATTGCCCTCTTATCCACCTTATCGGTGGTTGCTTTTGGTGGTGCTCGGTCTAAAGCGCGTGATGCTCGCCGTCTGTCTGATACCAAACAAATTGCCACCGCTTTAGAAATGTATTATAACGACACTTGGCTTTATCCAGCTACTCCCGCCCCACTTGGTTCGCCGATTAGCCATCTGTGCTTAAGTAACTTGGGTATTAGCTCAACCTGCGGTCAGTTAGTTTATTTAAAGAAAATACCAGCTGATCCACAAAAAAATGTTTCTTATCAATATCGTCAATTGTCCGGTGGTGAAAGTTATCGGCTGATTGCCGAACTGGAAAATGAGAATAGTGAAAACTCTTTTAAAACAATAGTGGTCGGGCCCAATGGTGATAGTCAGGATTTATTGGTGGCCAATAATATTGATTGGCGAGATCCGGCTAATTGGAAGTGTGGCAATTATCCTGTCAGCTGGGATGATGATTTACAAGCAATTAAAATTGTTGATTATCATTATTGTAATTTTTATCCATCGTCTGGTTATATCCCTATTGATACAAGTCAAAAATATTATATTGAAGCCGAATATATGACCACTGGTGCAACTAGCTATGGTTTTTATCTCGGAACTATTTCTTATAATTCTGCTAAGGCTGTTTTGCCTGGCCACCCTGGTAGCTATGATTATTTTGGTGCCGCTGGTGCCAAACCAACTTCAACCGGTATTTGGAATTTAGTTTTGAATAGGCAAACCAATGGACAACCTCGGACTGGAGAAAGTGCTACGACGTCATTGTATTATCGATGGCATCCAGGCGCTGCTTTTGCTAGAATCTATATTGCGGCCAATTATAATGGTCCGCAAACCACCTACATCCGCAATATTCGTTTTTATGTTGAATAAAATAATTGTTAAACAAAAAAGAGCTCGATAGGAGCTCTTTTTTGTTATTCTGGAATAAGGATGCTTACTTCAAAGTAACCTTTCCGCCAGCTTCTTCTAATTTGGCTTTGACGGCTTCGGCTTCTTCTTTCTTAACACCTTCTTTAACCATCTTTGGAGCGGCGTCAACTAAGTCTTTGGCTTCTTTTAAGCCTAGATCTGGGCTGATTTCGCGAATAGCTTTGATGACGGCAATCTTATTGGCGCCAGCTTCGCTTAGTTCAACATCAAAACTGTCCTTTTCTTCTACTGGAGCAGCTTCGGCACCAGCGGCTGGGCCGGCCATCATCATGGCTGGGGCAGCGGCGCTAACGCCGAATTTCTTTTCCAAAACTTTGACCAATTCGGCCAAGTCAATGACGGACATCTTTTCGATTTCGTCGACCAGTTTTTGGAATTTAGCAGGAACTTCAATCTGTTCCTCGGTCTTGTTCATTTCTTCAGTCATAGGATTAAATTAATTCCGTAAATTACGGAGCGATTATTAAGCTTTTTGGTCAGC
>CAYVMB010000060.1:0-3429 GCA_964452435.1 uncultured Gammaproteobacteria bacterium | reverse complement strand
TCTAAAATTAAAGTTTTTGATGTTAAAACCGTGGTTGAAGATATGCCACTGTTAGCTTTCAACGCCCCATTAACCCTAGAAAGCCTGCAAGATTCAACCATTACCATTGATCCAGAAGCAGCTAAAGAGGCGGTTAGTTTTCAAACTGAAGACCAGTTACAAACCGAGATTCGCGACGAAAATGGTGAAATTATCCGTAAATTCAATCCTAAAACTGAAATTCAACTCTGTGAGGCCCAATTAATTAAACCTGGAATTAAACTTGGTGAAGAAATTATCACCGAATTACCAGTTCAGACCGATTACGGTCGCATGGCCGCTCAAACAGCCAAACAAGTAATCATTCAGAAATTGCGCGAAGCTGAGCGCAATATGATTTATGAAGATTTTAAAGACAAAGAAAAAGAGGTTATCAGCGGCATCATTCAGCGCCGTGAAGGCAGAAATGTTTTAGTTGACGTTGGTAAAACCGCCGGCATTATTCCACCACAATATCAAATTCCTGGCGAAGCTTATCGGCCAAATAGCCGCATCAAAGTTTTTGTCGAAGAAGTTCGAGTCAGCAGTCGGGGACCAGAAATTGTTCTATCTAGAACTGCCGATGAAATCTTAAGTAAAGTTTTTTATTTAGAAATCCCTGAAATCTCTAATGGCTTGGTTGATCTTAAGGCTGTGGCCCGCGAGGCTGGAGGTCGTTCTAAGGTTGCGGTCATTGCGAATAGCGAGAATGTTGATCCGATTGGTTCTTGTGTCGGCCAACGTGGCTCTAGAATTCAAACAATTATTAATGAAGTTGGCGGAGAAAAAATTGATATTATTGAATATAACGATGATGCCGCCAAGTTTATTGCCAACTCTCTGGCTCCAGCCAAGATTGAGCAGGTTGAATTAGATTATGAAACTAAGCACGCTATAGTTATTGTTGATTCTGAGCAATTATCGCTAGCCATCGGTCGAGATGGACAAAATGTTCGCTTAGCTGCTCGGTTAACCGGCTGGCATCTAGACATTATTACTAATCAAGAAAAGTTAGCCAGCGAACAGCCAGTGATTGAGACAAAAAAAACAACCAAAAAGGCTGAATCAAAAGAAAAAAAGGTTAAGAAAGTTGCTGAAAAAAAACCGACTACTAAAAAAACCACCACCAAAACCACCACTGTCAAAAAAACCGTCAAAAAATCAACGACTAAATAATTAAATATTCACCGGATGTTATTTTTTCGTTACGGTGAAGACGATTTTCAAATTCAACGCGACTGCCAGCGACAATTAGCTGACTTAATTTTGGCAACTAATGCAACAGTCGTTTATTTAAAGGCCGCCGACACAGATAATCTAGCGCTACTCAATACCTTCAACAATCAGTCCCTTTTCCAGCAAACTAAAATAATTGTTTTAACCGACCCCCTTGGCTCTAAAAACCAACCACTTTTGGATGGTTTGTTTGGCCTATTGACTGACAATAACCTGATTGACCAACCGGCAACCTGGTTGTTAATTAACGAGTCTAATATAAAACTAAAATATCAGGCGGGAAAAACTCAGCCCGTTTTTTTAGATTTAGAGGGTCGAGCTAAACCTCTAAACAAGGCTCAACAAAAGATTTATGATCTTCTAACCGTTGGTCAAAAACAACAACAATATTATCCAAAACCAAGTGGGGCAGCAGCAGAGAAACTACTAGACGAATTAATACAAGAGCACAACGGACAATTGTCCTTTTCGGCTAAAAAACTATTGTTGCAATTGACCAATTATAACTTCTGGCAAATTAGCCATGAGTTAAACAAGCTAATAAACTACCATAGCGCTATCGACCAAAAAATGGCGATAGGTGACGACTTGGTCCGTCTTTTGGTTAACGACACCTCTAGTCATCTATTTGAGTTTATAGAAGCAATTAACGACCAAAAAATGGCTGTAGCCACCAAGCTTCTAGAAGATATTTTTGCTGACGAGGCTGACTTGGCCATCAGTATTGCCTTGTTAAATCGTCAAGCTCTACAACTTTTACAAATTAAGGCTCAATTAGAATCTGGCCAAAACCCCTCAATTATTGAAAAATCGCTAGGCTTACCCCTTAGTGTTAGCCAAAGGATTGTTCAACAAGCTAGTCAGCTTAAATTAAATAGCTTACAAAAATTAGTAGACAATTTAACTAAATTTGATTGGTCCACTAAGCGTAGTCGTGGTAACCTGGCGGCGCTTTTTGTTTTATTATTAATTAATCACTCTAATCAAAAATAGCCGCGATTATTTGCGCAGAGGAACAATAATATATTGATAATTATCATCACCCGGAGCACCAATTTGACAGGCAGCTAAATCATCAATTAGTTTAATGACCACCTTGCCTGCTGGCAAAATATTTAAACACTCTAAAAGATAGCGATAATTTAAACGAACACTATTATTTTGTCCATCAATCTTAGCGACTAATTCAGCCTGTTGACTGCCAGTCTGACCAGCTACTGCTTCAATGGTAATCTTCTGGTTAACACTATCTATTAATAAATCAATAGCATTAGTGGTGTTGGTGCTAAAAATAGAGGCCATTTTAATCGCCCGAGATAATTCAGTGCGATCAATTATAACTTCAGTTTTAAAATTAACCGGCAAAACTTGCTCATAATCAGGATAATGTCCTTCAATTAATCTGGAAACAATAGCTGTTCCCTGATAGATAAACAGGGCTTGATTCTCAGACAAGAATAGTTCTAATTGCTCAGTTCCGCCAGACAACTCATCGGCTGTTGAGCTAATAATCCGTAAAACTTCCTGCATAGTTTTTAGGGGCACAATAATTTTTAAACCATCAGCACTAATTTGGCCCGATGTTAAAGAAAACCCCAGCTCTGTTTTAGCTAAACGAAAACTATCAGTGGCGACTAAATTTATTTTTTTATCCTTAATATCAAATAAAACTCCGGTTAATTCTAGCCGATTGTCGCCAGAGTTAATAGCAAACAATGTTTGATTAAGTGCATTTCTTAAATCAGCCACAGCTAAGGTAAAACCAAGTTTTTTTTCTATTTGAGGAATAACTGGAAAATCTTGAGCTTCTTGCCCTTTAATTGTTGTATTATATTTTTGACAGCTAATTTTAAGATCTTTTTTGTCTAATTGGATTTCTACCTTTTCATTAGGTAAAAGAGCCACATAATCACTGAGTATCTTGGCATCAACTGTAATTTCACCATCATTGTCGGCCTTACCACGAATTTGTTTGGTAATACCTATCTCTAAATTAGTGGCCGACAAATTAATTAAACCATCCTTAACACTAATTAAAATATTATTAAGTATTGGCATGCTAGCATTTTTTGTAGCAATGTGTCCGACTGTAGCTATTCCTTGATGTAGGTTTTTTTGTAGGATGGTTAGTTTCATATTAATATATAATATATAAATAAAGAGATAATAATATAG
>CAYVMB010000059.1:0-3475 GCA_964452435.1 uncultured Gammaproteobacteria bacterium | reverse complement strand
TGTAAAGCTTGAGCCTGATAGCCTTCAGCCTGACCAAAGGCTAGAGCCCAATAATTACCCAGACGTAATTTGATATGCTGTTTGTTAGCTCCCATTGTATTAATATCGCGAATCGTTTGCCGATAGGCCACAAACCTAGGCTGTTGATTGCCCTGACCAAAAGGTGCTAATTTCTCCAACCACTCCGCTAGTGATAAGTCAATCTGGTCAGCCGACAATTCACCATCAATCAACAATTTTGGCCTTAAATCTAAACCAGCCAATTTAGCAGCTGCCAATTTCTTAACATTGGTTAGAAAATTGGGCAACTGTTGAACAGTCAAGCTAAAACCACAGGCGCCAGCATGGCCGCCAAAACGATCTAAATCGGCAGCCACCTCTTCTAGCTGGGCAATCAGGCTAAAATTTTCTACATTGCTGCGGCCTGATCCCTTATAGCCATTTTCGCTTTTAGTAATAACCAAAACCGGTTTGGCCGTTTTCTCCGACAGACGTCCAGCTACTAAACCAATAATCCCCTCTGGCCATGGTTCTTGGCGCGGACTGACAAAAGCTAGCAAACTATCCTCGGCCTGCAATTCTAATAATTCTTTCAGGCAATAATCAACAATATCTTGAGTTGTTTTTTGACGCTCGCTATTCTTCTGATTCAAATCATCAGCCAGTTGAGCAGCTTCAGCCTGATCAGTGGTTGTTAACAAACGATAGGCTGTATTAGCGTGATCCAGGCGGCCAGCCACATTAATACGTGGAGTTAATTGCCAACTAATATTCCACTCATTAGCTTCGCCGGTAATTTGCGCCACTCGGGCTAATTCACGTAAACCAACCCGACGCCATTCATTTAATACTTCAATACCCTGTTTAACTAATAAGCGGTTTTCACCAGCTAGTGGCACACAATCAGCAATCGTTCCTAGGGCCACCAGATCAAGACAGCGACGTTCCAAGCTTTGTTTCTGAGAACTATCCAAAGTAGAGCGTTCCAAAAGAGCCTGGACCATTTTAAAGGCCACGCCGACACCGGCTAAAAATTTACAGGGATAATCTTCTTTAGCCATTGTTGGATCAATCACTAAACAATCTGGCCAATCGGCCGAATCCGGTGATTCACGATGATGGTCAGTTACAATTACCTCTAGCCCTTTAGTTTTGGCATAGGCTATTTCTTCTTTGTTACGAATGCCAGTATCAACGGTAATAATTAATTTAGCTCCAGCTGCAGCCAATTCGTCAATAGCTGTCTTATTTAAACCATAGCCTTCAGTAATGCGATCTGGTAGCCAAATTCTAGTTTTAGCTTTTAAGGTTGCTAAAGTTTCCAATAAAATAGTGCTGGCTGTCACACCGTCAGCATCATAATCGCCGTAAACGACAATTAAGTTACCGGCCTTGATGTGTTCGACAATTCGTTCAACCGCCTCGAGTAATTGGCTAAGCTGACCTGGCGGACAACTAAGTGGTTCCAAGCCTAAAAACTGACGGACCGTATTAGGATCAGCCAAGCCTCTATTATATAAAATTTGTTCAATAATCTCCGGCAAGTTCAGCTCAGCCAACTTGGAATCACGGCTAGCCAAAACCGGCGCCACCTGCCAGAGGCGCTCGGCCGCCATATTAAAAACCAATCGCTACGGTCCAAGCCACCATGGAAACGACTACAAAGGCGCTAATAATAATCCAAATCACCTTAATAATCTGTCGTCTGGTCACTTTCTTCTTCTTTTTACTCATATATAAATTATAAAAATTAGCGTTTTAATAATTTAACAAAAGTTTCGCTAGGAATATCCACGCTACCACGGCCCATGGCCATCATCTTTTTCTTACCCTTGCGTTGTTTGTCTAGCAATTTATTCTTGCGAGAAACATCGCCGCCATAAAGTTTGGCAGTAACATCCTTGCGGTAGGCAGAGATTCTTTCACCAGCCACAACTTGGCCACCAACTGACGCCTGCAATTTTATCACGAACATCTGTCTAGGCAAAGTTTCTTTCAAGGTTGTCACCACTTCTTTGCCGCGCCGAAAAGCTTCATCACGATAAACAATCATCGATAGCGATTCAACCATATCTTCCGCTACTAAAATATCTAAACGAACAACATCGGCCTGACGATAGTCCAGCATCTCATAATTAATTGACCCGTAACCAGAAGTAAAACTTTTTAACTTGTCATAAAAATCAGTCAAAATCATACTCATCGGCATTTCGTAATGCAGAACCACTCTAGTCTCATCTAAATATTCAGTATTGCGATAAATTCCCCGTTTTTCTTGAGCCAATTTCATTACCGCCCCCAAATAATCTTTAGGAGTAACAATATCTAAATTAACCCAAGGTTCTTCAATTAGTTCAATTTCTCCAGCAGAAGGTAATTGCTGCGGACTACGAATAATTTCCGTTAAACCATTGTTTTTACGCCGCACCTGATAGGCCACGCTGGGCACGGTAACAATTAAATCAAGATTGAACTCACGACGCAAACGTTCCTGAAAAATCTCTAAATGAAGCAGTCCTAAAAAGCCGCAACGAAAACCAAAGCCTAGAGCCTGTGATTGCTCTGGTTCGTAAACCAAGGCAGCATCGTTTAATTTCAAGCGCCCCATGGCTTCCCGCAAATCTTCAAACTCGTTGCCTTCTTTAGGAAAAATACCAGCAAAAACCATCGGCCGAACTTCGGCATAACCTTTAAGCGGCACCACTTGGCTAGCTGTCTTGGCTAAAGTAACGGTATCACCAACTCGACATTCACCAACTTCACGAAAGCTAGTAATGATATAACCAATTTCCCCAGTTTTTAATTGGCCGCTAGAATGATAATTGGGGTCAAAAAAACCAACATCTAAGGCCTCACTTTCGGCTTTAGTGGCTACTAAATCAATCTTTTCACCTTTTTTAATGGCTCCATCAATTACTCGGATATAGGCCACAACTCCTCGATATTCATCATAATTAGAATCAAAAATTAAAGCTCTGAGTGGCTGGTCTTCTTGTCCGGATGGTGCTGGTACGGCGACAATAACTCGTTCTAAAATATCTAGCACACCCACTCCAGTTTTACCCGAAGCACAAATAATTTCTTCAGCTGAACAACCCAGAAGTTTAACAATTTCAGCCTTAGTTTTATTCACATCAGCCGCTGGCAAATCTATTTTATTAATTACCGGAATAATGGCCAGGTCTTGCTCAATAGCCAAAAACAAATTGGCCAGTGTCTGAGCTTGGATGCCCTGAGTGGCATCAACCAGCAAAATAGCTCCTTCTACGGCCGCTAAACTACGCGAGACTTCATAACTAAAATCAACATGGCCGGGGGTATCAATTAAATTAAGCTCATAGCCCCGATACTTCATATGAACCGGAGTCAATTTGATAGTAATCCCACGTTCGCGCTCCAAATCTAAGCGATCCAACACTTGGTTGGTCATTTTACGCGGATCAATCGTCCCCGTGACCTCTAAAAGGCGGTCAGC
>CAYVMB010000058.1:0-3482 GCA_964452435.1 uncultured Gammaproteobacteria bacterium | reverse complement strand
ATTATGGCGACCTGGCAAACTAGTACTAAAATCACCTAAATCGCCAGAATTAGCTACCGCCAGCTTACTTAAGCGCTCATCTTCGCCAGTTGTGTCTTCGATATCAACACCCATTTTAACTTTAAAATATTGCCGGCCATTAGCCGCTCTAAGGCTATAAGCTAAATAATCGGCAGCATTATCTAGGGCATAACTAATAATCCGACCACGGCAATGAATTGGTGCTAGACGACGAATTAAAGGATCATCGTAATTGGCAATCAGATAGCCATCCGTTGGTATCTTGGCTAGAAAATCAATAAAAGCTTGCTGGTAATCGGCCGGAGTTGGATAAAAATCAACATGATCATAATCAATATTATTGAGTACCACCATCTTCGGTTGAAAATAACGCAATTTATTTTGGTATTCGTCGGCCTCGATCACCATTAAAGACGAACTACCCAATAAACTAGCGCCGTTAAATTGTGGCACCAGTGAACCGACCAAAACATTAGGTTTTAAGCCGCCCTGCCACAAAGCAAAGCCTAGCCAAGCGGAAACCGTAGTTTTGCCATGTGAACCAGCTACGGCAATACCATAATATTGATTAAAAACCTCACCAAGAGCCTCGGCATAAGTCAAGGTCGGCCGATTAGCTAGTGACCAAGCTACTTCGGGATTATCTTGATTATAGGCCGTAGAATAAATAACTAAATCAGCCGAACTAAGCTGCTCATTTAACTCAAAACCAGTCCGAACAGCTATTTTATAATCGGCCAAAATTTGATCGGTCATAAAACTTTCTGCCACATCGCTACCTGACAATTGGTAACCACGGCTTTGTAAAAATTGGGCTAGCATGGTCATGCCAACTCCTTTAATACCGATACAATAAATCTTTTTAATCGCCAACCAGTCCATATTATAAATATTCTTGGAAAACCTGAATGATTTCTCGTTGACTGGCTATCTTAATAGCCTTCGGCCAATTTTTGGTCAAATCAGCTTGTTTTTGTTTATCAGACAATAATTGTTTTAACTGGACTGTCAGCTGGCCGTCAACTAAATCTTTTTCCTGAGCGACAATGGCGGCATCGGCCTCTTTAATTGCTTGAGCATTGTCCAATTGATGCGAATCAGGCATAGGAATAATTAAACTGGCCTTTTTAAGGGCCGCGAGCTCAATCAAAGTGCCCAAGCCAGCTCGTGCTACGACAATATCGGCTGCCTGATAGGCAGCCATTATTTGATTTTGCTTTAAAAAAACCAACGGCTGATAATGCTCCTGCGACTCAGCACCTGTCTTACCACGACCAGTTAGGTGAATAATATCGGCCAACTCGGTTAAACTGGATAATTGCTGAACTACTAAATCGTTAATTCCGGCCGCCCCGGTGCCACCGCCGACAATTAGAATAATCGGCCGTTGGCCAGTAAACTGCCAAGGCAAAGTTAAGTCATTATTAACTGGCTGCAAAATATTGGGACGAATCGGTGCTCCCAGCCAAATAGCCTTACGACCATAATCACGGCCTGATTTAGCAAAAGTCACCAAAACCTTAGTGGCTAGCGGTGCCATCAACCGGTTAGCTAGCCCCGGACGATGATCTAATTGTTCAATAATAATTGGAATGCCAAATAACTTAGCCGCCCAAGCAATCGGCACACTGACAAAACTGCCGGCGCTAATCACTAATTCTGGACGAATTTTTTGAAGATAATAACCAGCCTGTAAAAAACCAACGGCTAGCCGCCCAATATCGATAATGTTTTGCCAAGACCAATAGCGGCGCAATTTACCGGCGCTAATGGCCTTAAAATCAATACCCGCCTCTTCCACCAACTGACGCTCTGGACCGCTAGCTGTGCCCAACCAAATAAAATCAAGCTTGGTAGAATATTCTTGTAAAATTTCAGCCATGGCCAGTAATGGGGTTACCGATCCGGCTGTTCCACCGCCAGTTAATAAAAATGTTTTTTTGTTCTCTTGGGACAAACTCATAGCTTTGGCAAATTGTCTGGCAGTTTAGCTTGCCTAGAAATATTAGCTAGCACCCCAAGACCGAATAATAGAGACATCAGTGATGATCCGCCATAGCTAATCAGCGGCAAGGGTACACCAGTCATTGGAAATAAATTAATCGTGCCGCCTAAATTAATAAAGACTTGAACCATTAAACCACCAACAATACCCCCAGCTAGTATCTGACCATACAAATCAGGCGCCGCCTTGGCTATTTGAAAACCTCGATAAAATAAAGCGAAATAAAGTAAAACCAAAATAACCGAGAACCACCAACCGAGCTCCTCGGCAATAATAGGAAAGATGAAATCATTTTGCACTTCTGGTAAATATAAATATTTTTGTCGGCTTTCCCCTAGCCCACGACCCCAAAAACCACCCGACCCAATAGCAATCAATGACTGATTGACTTGATAACAACTCTTATCCGGGCTATAGCTTGGTTTAAGCACGCATAAAAAACGATCTTTCTGATAACCACCACGAATAAAAACCAGGGCCACCAAAGCTATGACCCCAACCGCTGCCAATTGGCCAACCAGCTTCCAGCTACCACCACCTAATAAATAAATAACTACACTGGTGGCCGCAATAATCAGCAAAGTTCCCAAGTCAGGTTGAGCTAAAATCAGTCCACCAATTATGGCTAAAACAAACCAAAATGACCAATTAAGCCGTTTTTTTTCTTCAAAATTAGTGCTGGCAGACAATTTGGCCATCAAGGCCGACAAATAAATCATTAAAAATAATTTGACAAACTCTGATGGCTGTAAAGAAAAACCAAAAATATTTAACCAGGCTGTAGCGCCAGACTGTTCGTGAGCCAATGGAGTAAATAGTGTCAATAAACAACCAACGGCAATCACTAACATTAAACCACCAAATTTTTTCCATTTACGATAATCAATTAAGCTAAAAAAATAAAAGCCAACCGCTCCGATTAACATTGACAGTGCCTGTTTCTTTAACCAAAAATAAGTATCACCATAGCGAGTATAAGCCACAACTGAAGATGAACTGGCTAAACAAAAAAGACCAATGGCGCACAATAAAACAACGGTTATCAACAAAAAACGATCTAATGGTTGATGCAACACTCTAGAAACCGATCGATTAATTGACCGTTTTTCTGTAATAGCTGTCTTTTTCTTAATAACGACCTGGCTCATCAAATTAAATAGTATGGTCTAATAAAAATAGGCACATGCCCAGTGCACCGCTAACAGCGGCAATCACCCAAAAACGCATAACAATTTTTGGCTCAGTCCACCCCTTGGCTTCAAAATGATGATGAATTGGCGCCGACAAAAAAACCTTACGGCCGTGACGTAATTTCTTGGAAGACACTTGAATAAGGACCGACAATGTTTCTACCACAAAAACTAAACCAATAACCGGCAAGATTAAAGCCGTATTAGTTAGCATAGCAATAACTCCCAAAGTAATACCCAGGCTCATTGAACCAGTATCACCAAGA
>CAYVMB010000057.1:0-3508 GCA_964452435.1 uncultured Gammaproteobacteria bacterium | reverse complement strand
CATCTCGTTCTGGTTGTTCACCGCCAACTGCTTTACAGCCAGAACAAACACCAAATTGCTTAGTGGTGGTTACGCCATCAACTAAAATATCAACATCACCTGAACCACAAGTTCCCGCACAAGTCAATGGTGCACAACAACCTGGATTAATTTGGGTTGTCGGATTATTTAAATTTTTATCGCAACAACACTCACAGGAATCAGCTTCTTTCTGACATTGATTATCCTCACAAGTAAAACCATTGGCGCAAATCTTTTGATTTAATCCGCAATAAGCTGCACCAGCTCTAGTCAGGCAAGATAATGGGCTGGCACATTGATTACAGGTCCTATCACTTTTACAAATATTATTAGCTAGCAATTGCCACTGACCATACTCAGTTTGACCTGGCGGACATTGACCGGCGGTTAAAGTGGTCGTCCAAAATCCTCCCTGACAACTTAATTGATAAGCAACCTGATTGATGCCAACTTGAAAATTTACCGACTGAGCTTGATCGCAAGTTTGATTACTAGCGCAAACATTTAAATCTGACCAGTAAGTAACTGAATCGGCTGGTAGATTTTGGCCCTCAAAAACCTCGCGACAATAATCTTCGCCACAACGACCACCGATGGTTGGCCCAATTTTCTGACTACACCAGCCAGGCGAATTAGGACAATACAGAGCACCATTGCATTGATGATAATCATTGCAGGATAATAGGTCTTTATTAACACAAATATTATTTTGACACTCCTGACTGCTGTCGCAACATTGATTACCACAAGGAGCGGTGTTAGCCGGGCAGGTTTGGTTACCACTGCCGGTATTAAATGACCAGCGATAAACACAACTAGCTGAAGTACCATAACACTTCGCTAGGACATTACGGCATTGTCCGCCTGATGGTGAAGAGGCTGGGCAACAAATCTGTCCCTGACAATCACTATCAGCTTGACAAGCGCCAACTCTTAAATTTAAACCATTGCTAATTCCGCTACCGTTAACTACTCTAATCGGACCGCTGACTGCGCCAAGTGGAATAGTTGATGAAGCACTACTAAAATCATTATCAGACTGATAGAGCCAAGCACTGGTTGTCGCGTTAATATTCTGGCTAAAACGCAATCGACTGGCTATAGAATCATAGTCTCTAAAATATTCTCCCCAAACTTGTAGTTGACCACCAATCCGAGCCGTGGTTGGACTAATCCGACAAACACTAGGAGCTAGCGGGCTGGTATTGATTGTAAACGGCTCACTCGCTGATAGATTAACCCCGCTAGCCAAATTAATTGATAGATTGTATGCCCCTTCATTTATGTTTTGAGGAACTTTAACGATAATCTGTCGATCAGACCAAACCGAATTAGCACACTCGGCTGGGAATTCATAGCTAGCTTCAGCAGTGCCGAACTTAACTAAGCTGCCAGCGCGCAAATTACCAAAACCCTGACCATAAATAGTCACATACTGGCCCGAAGGTCCACTTGATGGTTCGAAACCCGTTATTTGGGGCTGACTACCTGGATCAACTAATTTATTAAATAAAAGAAAATTACTAGTTGGACCAATCGCCGTACCCTCATTGCGAACGAAAGTAGTAACTTGTCCAGGTTGCAAACCAGGTACTCGCGCTTGAATTAAGGTATTGCTTAAAGCCTGCGACTCATTGGTTGGTATGGGGTTAAATAAATCACCATACAACGCCTTGGTTAAAAGATTGCCGCTATAATTAAAATTCAAACCTTGATAATTAATTAATTCATTGGTCGTGCCAGTTGGTTTACTTAAAGAGCACAGCCCTGGCCGAGCAATATTATTAATTAACACCGCTTGAGCACTAGTGGCACTAAAATTATCGCTATTGGTAACCTTAACCGGTCCGTTAACTACAGCGGCTGGCACTTTAACAATAATTTGATTATTTGACCATGAATTTACTCCGCAGGCCGACAAATCTCCCAATTTATCATCAGCAAAAGTTACTGATCCGGTGGCTGAACCAAAGCCACTGCCAATAATGGTCATCAAGTTGCCCGTCTTGGCATTAGGTAAATTTTGATTACAAAGACCACTAGCCCCACAATCTTGGTTAATTAAACAATATTGGTCGTTATTATCTTCACAAAAACCACCTTGTGGACTAAGGCTGGCAATAACCGGTTTATTTTTACATAAGCAACAAGTAGCCGTGCCCGCTGCATAGCCAGCCGCTTGGCAAGCTGATGCATTAGAGCCTTGCTGAGTACAAAAGCCAGAACTACATAAATTATCACTACAGGTCGACGCTGGCGATTGTAAATCTGCCGCACAAGCCGCACCCTGACAACCCAAACAACCACCCCCGCAATCAATACCAGTCTCATCACCGTCTTTAGTTTGATTACAACAATGAGCTGGTAGTAATTTTCCAGACTGCTGAATATCGGCTCTTCTACCAGCTAAATCAGCCACCAGGGCTCTTAAAATAAAGTCTGAGCCAGCACTACTAGTAGGCGTCCAAAGGGCACTAACCACTGTGCTAGTCCCAAAATTACTGGTCTGACTAAAAAATGACTGATTATTAGCTAAAAACTCAAAATTGGCCAAACCACTATCATCACTAGCCTCTACTTGTACATTATTACTATAGCCGGAGCAAAGACCAACGCTAGAGATAAATTCAGCCGTTGGATCTTGACAATCAATAGTTGTCCCAACTTCAAAACTAATCTGACAAGTCGCCGAACCCAAAGCTTGACTACAATCTAAATTTTTGGGCGTTGCCCCAGCACTTTGGATACCATTAGTTAATTGAACGCTAATTGATCCATTTTCCGGTAAACAGTGGACCTCCCCACAACTGCCAGTACAAATACTCTCTGGCTGAAAAATCATTTCTTGGCCGTTAACCTGCCAAAGACCAGCAACTGGATTGCCGGCAACCAAAACCTGAGCAGTATTAGCATTAACACTGTCAACCTTGATTGAACCGTTAAACTGAAAACGAATAATCGTATTACGTGGCAAATTAGTTGATCCACCAGCTGGACTAGAGCCGGTAACCATAAAGTTAGCATCCACTGGCGGTAAAATTATTTCTGGGTCAACAGTGGTATTGCTACCTGGACCATTGGTGGCCTCAAGCAGTTGACTAATAACAAAACTGGTAATAGCAAAAGCTGACAAAATAATTACTAAACCAATAACTGCTGCTTTTAAAACATCCTTAGCTCGCTTAATTTTGTCTTCATTGCCAGCTGCCGTCATCCACAAAAAACCAGCATAAATAACTAAAACAACAGCAATAGTCCCTAATAAACCCAAACCGACTCTAATAATTTTAGCTACTGTTAGTCGCGGATCCTGCGCACTTAAACCAGTTGACGCGGCATAATTAACCCCCAAATCAGCAGTAGTTTGAGCTAGGACGGTTTGACCACCTCCCAACCAAATAGCGGCTGCTAAACTACCAACTAATAATCCGCTCAATAAAAATTTTTGGCTCCTAGTCATGGTAGTATTTTATTAATTACAAGTGGC
>CAYVMB010000056.1:0-3598 GCA_964452435.1 uncultured Gammaproteobacteria bacterium | reverse complement strand
TAATTACCTTCTCTCATGACTGGGACTATTTGATTAAAAAATTGCCAGCCGATAAATTTTTGGTCGAAACTGATTGTCCCTTCCTAACGCCAGCGCCGTTTCGCGGTCAACGTAATGAGCCAGGTTTGGTTAGTCTAGCAGCTGAACGGATTGCTCAATTAAAGAATTGGTCACTAGAAAGGGTAGCTGAGATAACAACCGACAATGCTCGACATTTATTTAATATTGATTGGTAATTATATGGAAATTATTTTAGCCATTGGGATTGTTTTATTAGCTGGTGCCCTAGTTTGGTTGTTAGTTGTCAGGCGTGATAATGGCGGGGAAAAGATGGTGGCACTACATGAAAAAATTAGTTTATTAGCGACACAAAATGGCGAATTGAAGATTTTACTAGATGAAAAATTAAAAGAGAATCATCAGACCAGTCAAAACCAATATCAGAATACGATGAATGCGGTACAATCGATTGCTAGCCAATCCAACAAGCTTTTGGGTGATGTAACTCGTAATTTAACTGAGTTGCAGTCTAGCAACAAACAGATTTTGGGTTTTTCTAGCCAATTGCAAAATCTGCAAGATATTTTAAAAAATCCCAAACAGCGTGGGGTTTTGGGTGAATATTTTTTAGAGGAAATTTTAAAAAACGTTTTACCGCCAGGTACTTTTCAGATCCAGTATCCCTTTAAAAACGGTGAGATTGTTGATGCGGTAGTTTTTGTGCGCGATAAAGTTATTCCGATTGATTCCAAGTTTTCTTTAGAAAATTATGAGAAGATTTTAAATACTAACGATGCCGAGCAGCGGGGCCGATTGGAGAAATCTTTTAAACAGGATTTAAAGAATCGTATTGATGAAACTAGTAAATATGTTAGGCCAGCCGAGGGAACAATGGATTTTGCTTTTATGTTTATTCCATCCGAGGCTATTTACTATGATTTATTAGTCAACAAGGTTGGGGCTATCCAGATTGAGACTCGTGATTTAATTGAATACGCTTTTCGCGATAAGCATGTAATTATTGTCTCACCAACTAGTTTTTTGGCCTATCTGCAAACTGTTTTACAGGGGTTGAAGGCCCTGCAGATTGAAGAAAATGCCAAGACGATTAAGGTTAATGTCGAAAAATTAGCTAGGCATTTGGCTTCCTATGAAGAATTTTTGCGCAAGTTAGGCAGTGGTCTAGGGACAGTGGTTAATCATTATAATCATGCCTATCAAGAGTTTAAAAAGGTTGATCGTGATGTTGTTAAAATTACTGGCGCTGAGGCGCAGGTGGAACCACTGGAGATTGGTCGACCTAATGACGATTAGTTTATGGTTAGCCGTTTCATAGAAAGACGACAGCAGGCTGATTGGGGCCTAGAAGCGGCCATTTTACAAGTGGTAACTTATTTTTCTTTATTTAAATATCCGCTTAGCCAGTGGGAGGTTTGGTCATTTTTGCCCCACAAGGCTGAAATATTGGTTGTCCGGCAATTATTAGAACAATTAGTAGCTAATGGTAAACTGGTGAAAAAATGGGGCTATTATTTTTTGCCTGGTCAAGAAGCGGCAGTAGAATGTCGACAGCAACGCTACCCAGCGGCAATTCGCAAGCTTAAACTGGCCCAGCGAGTGGCTAATTGGCTACGTTGGTTGCCTGGCGTTCAATTTGTAGCCTTGGCTAATTTAATGGGAGCTTATAATTTACGAGCTGGTGGCGATATCGATTTATTTATTATTACTCGTCCGGGCTGCCTGTGGGTTTGTCGTTTTTGGGCGGCTCTGGGTTTGCAGTTGTTAGGTTTGCGACCAACACCAGAAAATCGTCGGGATAAAATTTGTCTGAGTTTTTGGCTGTCTAGCAATAATTTACGCATTGATCGTTTTAAGTTACCTGACGAAGCTGGCTGTCCAGACTGGTATTATATTTATTGGCTGGCTAATTTGCGGCCACTAGTAGAACAGGGTGTTAGTTATCAGAAAATTATTAAGCAGAACCCCTGGTTAAAAACTTATTTGCCCAATTGGCGGCCTGGCGATTATCAATTAATTGTCAGCCCAGTAATAAAAAGATTAGCGCTCGTTGCTTCAAGAATGGCTGCTTGGTTGGCTGGACCATGGGAGAAAACTATGGCCTATTGGCAACAGAGGTTTTTGCCAGAAACGGTTAAGTCTTTAATGAACAATGATCAGCGAGTTGTGGTTAATGACCAGGTAATCAAATTGCACACGGTTGACCGGCGGCGGCATTTTCGCGACCGGCTTTTAGTTGCTCTGGAGCAATTAAAAAAAGGACAAACGGACAGCATTAAGGCAGATCCACTGGATTATTTTATTGGGTCTGGTTGGCTAATTAAAATTAGTCAATGGCTTAGTTTAGCTTTATGTTTAGTTTTACCTTGGTCAACTCGTTGGATTATTAAAAGCGGCAACTTAGGTGGTGTATTTTGGGAGTATGGAACTATTAGTCTCTATGTTAGTGATATTTTATTAATTCTAGCTTTGCTAGCCATCTATTTGTCTAAATCTAAAAAAAACCAGCTGTCTGGTCAGGTTGATAAGTATTTTGGTTATTGGCTGCTTGGTTTTTGGTTGATTAGCGGGTTTAGTTTTTTAGTTAACCGCCTATCTTTTAATTTAGTTTTTTTTAATTTATTTAGATTAATAATTTGGAGTGCCGGCTGGTGGCTATTAGTAGCTTGGCAAGATTGGCCACTGCGGCGTTGGATTAGTTATGTTTTAATAGGCTTAGTGGGGCCGGCAATTTTGGGTGTCGTTCAATTTATTAGTCAAGGAGCATCAGCCAATAAATGGCTGGGTTTAGCTGAGCATCAGCCCGGTGATCTTGGGGTGGCAGTAATTGAGGCCACTAATTCTTGGGGGCAAGTTACTGGCCGTTGGCTTAGGGCTTATGGTAGTTTTGATCAGCCCAATATTTTAGGGGCGGTTATGGCCATAGCTATTTTATTGGCTATGGTTAGTTGGCAACGAGCTAGTAGTAATTTGGCTCGAGGTTTTTTAGCGATTGGTTTAGGATTGTGGTCTCTGGCCATGCTGACTAGTTGGAGCCGGGCAGCTTGGTTGGCGGTTTTTATTGGTTGGCTAACTGCTGTGGGGCTGGCTTGGTTTAGCAAAAAATTTCATTTCAAATATTTAATTGTTTTTTTAATTAGTTTAGTTATTTGGCTTGGTTTGTGGTCATGGCCTTTTCATGATTTGGGCTATAGTCGTCTAACTGGTCAGGCGCGTTTGGAGCAAAAATCTTTAGATGAACGCCAAGCTGGTTACCAGCAGGTTTGGCCTATTATTAAGCATAATCCCGCGGGAGTTGGTTTAGGAAATTATACTGGTTTTTTGAGTCAACAAAGTGAAAACATTGGTCCAGCTTGGCTTTATCAGCCAGTACATAATTCATTGGTTTTGATTTTAGCCGAAATTGGCTGGCTTGGTTTTGGCTGGTTATTGGTTGGCGCAATGATTTTATTGGTTTTAGTGAGAAAATATTGTGAATTGGTTTGGCCACTGGCCGCCGCTGTTTTTTGGTTAATGCTTTTGGACCATTGGTGGTGGAGCCTACATAGTGGTTTAGTTTGGTTTTGGTTTTTGGTGGCCA
>CAYVMB010000055.1:0-3617 GCA_964452435.1 uncultured Gammaproteobacteria bacterium | reverse complement strand
TCAAAATAAGCGGGTACAGTGATAATTGCTTCAGTTACTGGTTCGCCCAAGCGAGCCTCGGCATCAGCTTTTAATTTGGCCAGAATCATCGCCGAAATTTCTTGCGGCGTGTATTCTTTGTCCTGCAGCTTGACTTTGACGCCATCGCCGGCTTGGACAATGGAATATGGCACATTTTTGAGGTCGCGCTGGATTTCTTCATCTTGAAAGCGGCGGCCGATCAAGCGCTTGACAGCATAAACGGTATTTTCCGGATTAGTCACAGCTTGGCGGCGGGCGGTCTGGCCGATTAGTCGTTCGCCATTTTTGGAAATAGCTACCACTGATGGAGTGGTGCGATTGCCTTCAGCATTTTCTAAGATTTTGGGCTGGCCGGCCTCCATGATGGCCACGGCGCAATTAGTAGTGCCCAAATCTATTCCGATAATCTTACTCATACTTGTTATATTGTTTTAAATTATTAATTATTTTTTCTTGCTTTCAATCTTAATGGTTTTAGGCTGAGCTTCCGGCGCCTTGGGAATCATAATCTTTAAGACGCCATCTTCAGCCACGGCCTTGGTTTCACTGCTGAGGACATGAGCTGGTAACTGGATACTACGATAGAAGCTGCCGCGGCGGATTTCTTTGCGATAATAATTTTTCTCATCAACTTCGCTGTGGCGCTCGCCCTCGCCCTTGATGCACAAGGTGTCGTTATCAATGGAAATTTGGACATTTTCCGGTTGGATACCGGCTAATTGAGTCTCCACGATAACATTATCTTTGTCTTCATACATATCAATGGCCGGCACAAAATTGTGCTGGTCGTTGCGTAAAGCTGGTAAGAAGTCGCTGAAGACTTTTTCGGCTTCTTCCAAGCTGTCAAATAAGGGATTCCATTTTACTAGTCCTCGCATATTGTTAGTTTAATTAAATTAATTATTATTTTATTGTTTAAAACGATAAACTTTGACTCGGGCCGGCGTAATCACCTTTTCTGCCAATTGATAGCCAGGCTTGATTTCTTCAGCCACCAAATCGTCTTGCTGCTGGTCAGTCGTGTCCACTAGCTCGGTCGCATCCATAGTAGTGTGATCAAAGGGCTGGCCGCTAGTGGCGATTTCTTTGACCCCCTGCTGGCTTAAAATATTTTGAAATTGCTGGATGATATAATTGATGCCTTCTAGCCAGCTAGCGGTATTATCCGGATTGAAGTGGCGGCAAGACAGCTTGAGGTTGTCGTAGACCGGCAGGATTTCTAAGAGCAATTGCTCGTTGGCATAATGGACATAATGGGCTCGATCTTTCTGGTGTTGCTTGATTAGATTCTGCTGTTCAGCTAAAGCACGGCGGTATTTATCTTCCAATTCGTGATATTGTTCGCGGCTGATGCTGTTTTTGTTTTTGTCCTTGGTTTCTTTAGTGTTTTTCTTGGATGGCTCGGTAGACATAGTTGATCAGATTAAAATTATGTTGATAGTCGGTCCGTAGCGGCGCTAAGAGGCCGAATAAGCCGACGTGCTGGCCAAAACGATATTTAGTCAGGATGGTACTAGAAAAAGTGCCAAAGGGACTATCGCTACCCAAGCGGATGATTGGTTCTTCTGGTACTTGATTAAATAATTCATCAATAATTTCTTCCAGGCTATCAATGACTTGGGAAATATCATAAACCATGGATAATTGTTTGAATTCTGGCTGGCCAAGCAGACCGCTTAGGCCAGTATAATAAGAATCATAGCGATGGAATGACCAGAAAACGCCGCTATTGGTTAATTGGGCCAAAGCTTTGGCTAGTGGTTTCCAGCCAGCGGCAAAATCATCCAGGGCTGGTTCTAGTGCTTTTTTAATAGTGGCGACCGGTGTGACTGGTTTTAGCTCAGCGATTAATTGGCGATAAGCTAGTTCAGTCGGGATGCGGCCAGCTGAAGTATGAGGCTGAATAATATAACCGGCCTCCTCTAAATCGGCCAAGTCATTGCGGACTGTAGCTGGTGAAAAATCCAGTTGATATTTATCCACCAAAACCTGAGAGGCAACTGGTACGGCGGTTCGGATATAGTCCTCAGTCAATAGTTTGAGAATTAAAGCTGGTCGTGGTTCCATAAATATTTTTCTTATTTGTCCCCAGTATATCACTCTTAGCAGTCAGGTGTCAAGAGTGCTAAATCTGGCTTTTGAATAACAAAACAGCTCAGTCTAAAGCCGAGCTGTTTCATATTTGAGACCGCTTATTTTAGATAGCCAGCTTATTGACGACAATTTCTTTTTGACTGTTCAAGATTTGATACAGAAAGATATCGGCCATGCTTTGACGATAACTGAATTCAGCTTGATCCATTAAGGTATAGCGAACACTGCGGCCAGACCCCTGTTCAATTTTTTTAATAATGTCGTTGAGCTTGGTTTTATTGAAGTGATCACTAACGATCAATAAATCAGTCGGCGCGTTTTGGTCATTGGTAAAGAAGCCAGTCATGATTAATAAGTCTATGGCTCCAAGTTTTTGAATGTCAGTTAGTAGCTTGCTTTCCTGACCGATTTCGGCCTTAGCGAGCAAGGCGCGCAGCTCAGCTAGTAGATAGAAATTTTGGTTGACTTGATAAAACTTTTTATCTAGTTTTTGTTTGCGGTCAGTCTTAACCTCCAACAAGCCAATCTCTTCTAGATTGGTTAGTTCTCGGCGCACTGAATTGAGCTGGAGGTCCAATTCGCGAGATAGTTGACGGATGTAGAAACAATCTTCTGGCCCGGCAAACAAGAATAATTTGAGTAGTTTGAGCCGAGCCCCAGAGCTAAAAAGTTTTTCTAGCATATAGTTAAAGCTTGGGCATTAGGGCTGTATAAATTTTGTGTTAGCCCTTGTCTAAAAACATAATATCTTATATAATTATTTTCGTCAATATTTTTAACTGAAGAAAGCAATTTATTTTGGTTAGCTTCAGTCTATTCGCCTATGCCGTATAAGCTTGCTTCGCTATTACTAAGCTCTGAACAAAAAAGCAGTTCAATTGCCAAAATTGCCTGGGCCGAAGCTGATCAAGGTGATCCGGCCAATGAGATTCGTTTTTCTAGAGTTGGTAAGATTTTTAGTCTGGTAGAGATTTATGCTACTAATACTAAAGCTCTCCTGCTCTTAGATTTTTTTAGCGAACGACCAAAACTGAATTATTATCAGCAGCCTGATTTAGATAAGAACGAGCATCCTGGACTTGATGACTTGGAAAAGTTTTTTACGGCTGCTATTCAGCAGACTAACCACGACTTGGCTGTTTTTTTAACTGAACATAAAATTGATTATTTGGAACCAGAGGTCAGTGCGACTATTGGTTTATTAACTGAAAGAGGCTTATTTTTAACTTCCATCGGTCGCAATCAGGCTTGGATGCTTTTACCTGGTCAAGATAGTGGCAAGCAGGTTGTCAAGATGATTGCCCCAGTTGAAGACGGTGCCGACCGAACCGGCCGTCTATTTAATGAAATTTTTAGTGGCGCCTTACCTAATGGTGATTATTGTTTGATTAGCAATGAGGCTTTGGCTGAATATATTGAGCCGTCTACGGCTATGAATCTGTTAGCTAACAAATCACCGTTAGTCGGCGCTGAGAAATTGCGTCATTTTCTACAACAGACTA
>CAYVMB010000054.1:0-3638 GCA_964452435.1 uncultured Gammaproteobacteria bacterium | reverse complement strand
CGTGAGCAGCACAATATTGAGAACCCGCTTGATGATGATTTTTCTGTGCGCAGTTTTCGTGATGCTGTAGCGATGATTACAACTATTACTAATGCTCTAAAATATTTTTTAGCAGCCATGGCTGCGTTGTCATTACTGGTAGGGGGTATTGGTATTATGAATATTTTATTAGTTAGTGTAACAGAACGAACTAGAGAGATTGGTTTGCGCAAAGCTATTGGAGCGACCAGCAGCCAGATTTTGCGCCAATTTTTGTTGGAATCAATTTGTTTAACCTTAATTGGTGGTCTTTTGGGTATTATTAGTGGTGTGGCTATTTCTTATTTAGTATCGGTGGTGGCTAATTTGTTAGAATATAAGTGGTCTTTTGTTATTTCTTTGCCGGCTTTACTAGTGGCAATTATAATTTCTATGGTTATTGGTATTATTTTTGGCCTCTATCCGGCTCGACGAGCTAGCCGTTTAGATCCAATTGAAGCTTTACGTTACGAATAAGTATGCGATTACAAACCGCCCTACAATTAGCCGTTCGTTCGCTACGTTTAAATATTTTGCGAACTAGTTTGACGGTTCTGGGTATTATTATTGGTGTGGCGGCTATTGTTGTGGTTTTTGCTGCTGGTGATGGCATTAGAAATTTGGTTACTGGCGAAGTGGCCGCCTATGGAACCGACACGATTGAAACTGAGACTAAGGTGCCGAATAAAAAAAATTCTACGCCATTGGCTCAAGTAACAACATTGAAAACTAGTGACATGGAAGCAATCGATAAGCTGGAAAATATTGAGTGTAGTTATGGGGCTATCTTGGGTCAGCAGAAAGTTAGTTGGCAGAATCAGAATAAGCGGGTTTTTCTATTTGGAGTTAGTGCGGCCTACGCTGACATTGATAAAAAGAGCCAACCAGTTGAAGGTCGTTTTTTTACAGCCGAAGAAGATCGTGGTCAAGCTATGGTGGTTGTTTTGGGCTACAAGCTACGCCAAGAACTATTTGGTGACCAACCAGCCGTCGGTCAGTGGATTAAGCTGGGTAATGGCAAATTTCAAGTTATTGGCGTGCTTGAGGAACGAGGCGGGGCCGTTAGTATGATTGATTTTGATAATACCGCCTATTTACCATTAAAGATCTTGCAGAAGCGTATTTTAGGAGTTGATTATGTTTTGTATTTAATGCATCAACTTAAGGATGCTTCTAGGGCCGATGACACAGCTGAAGAAATAAGATTATTAATGCGTGAACGGCATAATATCACTGATCCAGATAAGGATGATTTTTTGGTGACTACTATGGAGGAGTTGTTAAAAACTTTAAATACAGTAACCAGCGCGATTACTTGGTTGTTATTAGCTATTGTTGTTGTATCTTTAATAGTTGGCGGTGTTGGTATTATGAATATTATGTATGTAACAGTTACCGAACGTACACCGGAAATTGGCCTACGTAAGGCCCTGGGGGCAACCTATCGAGATATTGTTAGTCAATTTTTGGTCGAATCAATTTTAATTACTGTTTGGGGAGCCTTGATTGGTATTATTTTTGGATTAGTTTTAGCTTGGCTATTAAGTGTGGTGGCTAATCATTTTGGTTTAGTCTGGCATTTTATCATGCCTTGGTCAGGTATTATAACGGCTATTGTTTTTTCATTAGCTTGTGGTTTATTGTTTGGCCTAAGGCCGGCACAAAAAGCGGCTCAACTGGATCCAGTGGAGGCACTAAGGGCGGAATAATTAGAGATAGCTCTTAAGAGTAATAAAACCAAAAGCAGCAAAGAGTAAGAAAATAATCAGAAGAATTAGGCGCCTTGGCCAGCTAGGCCGAGTGGCAACCGGTAGAGTTTTCCAGTTGCCAACATTAACCAACGCGATATGGACAAACATTGCTAAAGCATTGACGATGGCGCCGGTGATAATCAATTGTTTTGGTTCATAGAAATTCAGCAAGAAAAGAATAATGCCGAAAGTGATTTGGCCCCATAGAAAACGATAATAGATTTTAGATAGATTCAGCCGCTTATCCTGGCTGTTTTTTAATTTAAGCAAGGCAGCATTTTCTGACATAATGCGGGAAGTTGAGTCAAGTACGCCAAGCTGGGTTTGAGCGAGCATTAAACCGAGCAAGACTAGGAAGGCAGTGCCGATTAGGGGTGTAGTTAATTGACCGACCAAGCGCCCTTCGGCCAAAATAAAACTTAGGCCCTGTAAATTATCGCTAAGGCCAAAGGTAGTGCTGTAAGATAAAATCATTAATAGAGTCATTGATAAAAAACCAAGCAACCAAAAAACTAATAAGTGTTCTAGGCTAACGCGTTTCCACCATTGACGGAAAAGCTGTAAATTTACCTGATTAGGAGTAAAATCGGTGCCAGATAAATTGATAGTCTGGGCTTGATTGGTGGTAAATAAACCACCCAGTTTTTGAGCATAGTGGCCCATGCCGTAGCCTTTATCTTTAATATAAATTGACTGGGATAAATTGAGATTGCCGCCAGCTCCAGAATAAGCAAAGGCTGCCAGAAAAGTTGCTAGGCTAACACCGGTCGGCAACCAGCGGTAACCAGCTCCATGACCAGTTAAACCATACCACAAGGCTAGCCAGTCAGTTTGTTTAGCTAAAACTATAGCCAGGATTAGTAGACAGGGGATACCCATTAGGAGTATAGTCTTGGTGATTTTTTCCAAGGTTTTGTAAACACTTTGGTTGAAAGTCAAAATAGCCCCGATAGCCAGTAGAATGCCAATAGCCAACCAACGAAAATCTTGGATACCCAGCAGGTGTCCAAATATCTGGGCGCTAGCTGCAGCAATACCCGGCAGAGCCCAACCGAAAAAAGTGGACAAGATAAACCAATAGGGCACCCAGCCCCATAGTCTGGCTAGACCGCTAAAAACGCTTTCGCCTTTAACTAGGGCGTAGCGTTCAATCTCCATGTTGATAAAATATTGACAAGTTAGTCCCAATAAGGCTCCCCAGACAATTCCTAAACCATAATTAGCCGTTAAGTATGGCCAAAGGATAACTTCGCCCGAGCCTAGTCCCAGGGCCAAGATAACAAAACTGGGGCCTAACATTTTAATTAGAGAGATGGGTTGCGGAAAAGATTTAGTCGTCATACAATAAGATTGTAGCAAAAAACTTTTAGCCTCACAACAAATTTATTTTATGTCTGAACCGTTAGCTAGCGCTTTGCGACCAAATAATTTAGATGATTTTGTCGGACAGACCGAGATTATCGGTCCAGAATCTTTTTTGCGTCAGGCGATTATTAAGAAACATTTGCCATCGTTATTATTTTGGGGACCGCCAGGTTGTGGTAAAACAACCTTGGCCAAGATTTTAGCTAATAATTTGGAGGCTGAATTCATCGCTTTGTCAGCGGTAACTAGTGGTTTAAAAGAATTACGCCAAGTAATTGACCAAGCCCGAGGTAACCAGATTACTGATAGGTCGACCATTCTATTGGTTGATGAAATTCATCGCTGGAATCGTGGTCAACAGGATGCATTGCTACCTTATGTGGAAGACGGCACCATTATTTTAATTGGTGCCACCACTGAGAATCCTAGTTTTTCAGTTAATGCCGCCTTGTTATCTCGTTGCCAGGTAGTAGTTTTTAAACAATTAACCGCTGAAGATATTGT
>CAYVMB010000053.1:0-3681 GCA_964452435.1 uncultured Gammaproteobacteria bacterium | reverse complement strand
GCTCTACACCAGCTGCGCCATCAAAAACCGCCACAGCACCATCCAAAACACGCAATGATCGTTCAACTTCCACCGTAAAATCAACGTGACCGGGAGTATCAATAATATTAATACGATTATTTTTCCAAAAACAAGTCGTGGCGGCTGAAGTAATGGTAATTCCCCGCTCCTTTTCCTGCTCCATCCAGTCCATATCGGCTTGACCATCATGAGTTTCACCAATCTTGTGCTTCTTGCCAGTATAAAAAAGAACTCGCTCGGTAAAGGTAGTCTTGCCGGCGTCAATATGAGCCATGATTCCGATATTTCTAGTGTTTTCCAGCTTGAATTCGCGCATAAAAATTAAAGTAAAATAAAATTTGGCAGATTAAAAAACCGACGGACTCGTCAAAAATCGGTCGGTTTTAATAAAAACTAGTGGCGGGCAAAATGGGCAAAAGCCTTATTGGCTTCAGCCATGCGATGAACATCTAGCTTCTTTTTAACTGAGGCGCTCTCGCCCTTGATGCTATCTAGAATCTCGGCGGCTAATTTTTCAGCCATAGAATGGCCTTTGCGGGCCCGAGCAGCTGTCAATAACCAGCGGCAACCCAAAGTAAAACGACGATCGCCACGCACCTGATGCGGCACCTGATAATTGGATCCACCGACTCGACGGCTACGAATTTCTACCAACGGACAAATCATTTTTAAGCCCTTATTAAAGATATGTCGCGGCTCCTGTTTGGTTTCCTCTTTTAAGATATCAAAACAATCGTAAACGATGCGTTCAGCAGTGGTTTTCTTACCATCCTTCATTAAATAATTAATCAGTTTGGCGATTTCCAAATCATTATATTTCGGATCACCGACTATTTCGCGCTTGGGCGCCTGTTTTCCTCGCATATTAGTCTACAAAAAATTATTTAGCCTTGGGTACTTTGGCGCCATAGAGACTGCGACTCTGACGACGACCATCAACACCCTGAGTATCATAAACACCACGAACAACCTTGTAACGAACACCGGGCAAATCTTTGGTGCGACCACCCTTAATTAAGACGATGGAGTGCTCTTGCAAATTGTGGCCAACACCTGGGATATAAGCAGTAACCTCCATACCGTTAGATAAACGGACACGAGCAATTTTCCGCAAAGCTGAGTTCGGTTTTTTCGGAGTAGTGGTGGTAACTTTTAAACAAACACCACGCTTAAATGGCGCACCTTGCTGGACGATATTTTTCTTGCGATGCAACGAATC
This sequence comes from uncultured Gammaproteobacteria bacterium, assembly GCA_964452435.1. Taxonomy (GTDB): domain Bacteria; phylum Patescibacteriota; class Patescibacteriia; order Patescibacteriales; family Patescibacteriaceae; genus UBA1359. Next base: position 2,441 of record CAYVMB010000053.1, on the reverse strand, counting down.
CATGGTCACTTGCATGGCCGGTGACTTGCTCTTCTGTTTAGTGGTCGTGCGCGGCTTACGGATTAACTGGTTAATAGTTGGCATAATAACAATAAAAACCTAAGTTTTCTTCTTAAAAATTAAAATAAATCTGGCAATCCGAGCCAGGAATTGTGCTTAGTTGCTTATCAATTTAGCAGAAAGGAATTGGTAAGTCAAGCCTTACAAAAGAATATTCAGCAACCAACTAACCGGATAATAGAGTAGTTGTGGCCAGGCGAGCATTATAGCTAATAAAATAAAGAAGCCCCAACGCTCAGTAGCCAAATAGGAGCGCCGCCAAGCTGTTGGCAAAAACGTAGCCAAGACCTTGGAGCCATCCAAGGGCGGAATTGGCAATAAATTAAAAACCATTAAAACTAGATTGATCAAAACCACGGCCGCTAAAAGCTGCCCCCAATCAGAAACCAAACCACCGGCTAAATAGCGAACAGACAACGCCGCAGCCAAAGCTAATAAAAAATTAGCGGCTGGTCCGGCTAAAGAAACTTTAGCCTGGCTGATCAATCCGCCCCGCAAATTATTCAAATTTATCGGCACTGGTTTGGCGTAGCCAAAAACTACTGGCGAACCGGTTAAAATCAACATTCCGGGCAAGAGTAATGAGCCGAACATATCTAAATGAGCCAACGGATTAAGCGTTAAGCGACCAGCTCGCTCGGCAGTGTCATCACCCAGACGCAAAGCCATCCAAGCATGACCATACTCATGTAAAATGGCTGATAACAAAAAAATAATAATCTGAAATAAACCAATCATAATTTAGGGGTTAACTAACATCAAGATTAACATGTCTTGATTATTTTGGCAAAACTTGCTATGGTAAACCAAGACTAATCAGTAGATTAGCTTATTTTTGATTATAAACCTAAAATTATGGCTAAGCAATGCGATATTTGCCAGCGCAGCGCGACTAAAGGCGCCACTCGCTCTCACTCCAATATTAAAACTCTACGCCGCCAAGGCATCAATCTGCAAAATTGCAAAGTTGATGGCGGAACTATTAAGGTTTGTACTAGCTGTTTAAAGACGGCCAAAAAGTGGGAGGGCAAAGAATAAACAACTATTTCTCAGATTTTAAAAATAACCCCAAGTCGGGGTTATTTTTTTATAATCACGTGGAGCCACCCGTCGGGTTCGAACCGACGACCTACGGTTTACAAAACCGTTGCTCTACCAACTGAGCTAGGGTGGCCTGAGCCCATATTAATTTATTTTATTCGGCTTGGCAAGTCTTAAAGAAAAAGCCTGGCCAACAAAATGTCAGTCAGGCCGGTTAAGCTTTGCGCCAGTGATAAACAGCACCAGCTAAAAAAAGCGTTAGAGCCACTATTAGCAGCCAACCAGACAATAGGACTACCCCCCACCAATCCTAGCCAACCAGCGATGGCTGGCACCGACCACCTTTTCGGGATATTAGACCGATAAAGTTTAGTCAAACCCGCTGCCAACAATAAAAGCTGAAAAATAATTACCACGGCCGAAACTCTAAACTGTGGTAAGCCAACTAAACCATGCCGAATGGCTGGATCAATCCAAATACCGGCCTGGTGAGCAAAATAACCCACCGTCAACTTGACTACTGCAAAGGCAGTAACCAGATAATAGGCTTGATCACGTAACCAAACCCATAGCGTCGTGATAAACCACCTTCTCATGGTTACCACCTCCTTATTTTATTTTAAAAACACCAACGCTAGGCGTATGGTGGTTCTTTGTACGCCGTACTGGACTCGAACCAGTGACCATCTGCTTAAAAGGCAGTTGCTCTACCAACTGAGCTAACGGCGCAAAAATAACAATATGAAAATTGCTGGCTCAACTTTATCAAAGAAACATTAAAAAGGCAAGAGTTATAATTTTTTAAATCAATTTAGGTTACAATCATTGTGAACAATGCGCGCGAAGACGTTTTCGCAGATGATACAAATCAATTAAAAAATTAATTATATCACGAACTAACTTAACTTTGGTTGGACGAACCTGATAACGATTATTAACCCAATCAACCGGCATTTCAATCATTTTACCACCAAGCTTGGTGGTCCAAGCAATAATTTCTGTATCCAAGAACCAACGAGAATCCTGTAGATATGGTCTTAGAATTTGCCACCAAGACTGTTTGATAAATTTAAAGCCACATTGATGATCTTTGATTGAGGTTTGTAGGACAAAACGAGCTAATTGATTATAAACTACTGATATAATTTTACGAATCCAGTTATTAGTATAAGAACTTTCAGCCATTAATCGAGAGGCCAGAAGAACATCGACCGACTGATCGGTCATCAATTCAAAAAACTTCCGCAAGCTATTCAGGTCAACCGCTAAATCGATATCCATAAAACCCCACCAATCAGCCGTACTTATATCAGCATAGGCCAGCAAAGCTGAACCGCGAC
>CAYVMB010000052.1:0-3755 GCA_964452435.1 uncultured Gammaproteobacteria bacterium | reverse complement strand
GCCGATATAACTACTACCAGAGCCGATATAAGTAAGATGTAGCGCTGCAGCACCCAAAGAGCCTGATTCACCTAAAGAAATATAGGCACCCTGGCTTGTCCAATTGTCTCCGGCGCTTGAAGAATCAAGAACGATATTTGGTAAAGCATTATCAACGGTCGTTCTAATGTTACCATTAACCTCCAATTTAGCCCCGGGAGAAGCTGTGCCAATACCAACATTAGTGCCATTATCATAAATCAAACTATCAGCCAAGGTACTAGTATTACTCCACTTTGGTAAATAATTAATTGTTCCCGAACCAGCCACACCACCACCACTGCCAGCAGCTAGGGCTACCCAGTTACCAGCACCACTTCCGTCAGATGTCCAAACTTGCCCGCTAGTACCGGCTGAGTTTATGAAATAAGCTCCATACTCAATTTTTGAGGCTGCGATGGCTGCCGAACCACTAATATCGGCATTAGTAATGGTGCCATCGGTAATTGTTCCTCCTGCACCACCCGAAACTGCGCTTAGGGTAGCTAGTGAGCCCAATCCTAAAGAAGCTCTGGCAGTTGACGAAACCAAATTAGTTGCTGTGCCAGTCCAATATTGATCAGTAGTAAGAAAAGGATTAGTATTGCAAGTTATTGTGCCAGTGGAATCGGTCTTTAAGCCATTACTACAGTTAATAACATTTGATTTCAAAGTAGTGGCTGAAACCGTGCCATTGACTGACAATTTATTAGTTGGATTACTATCACCAACGCCGACATTGGTGCCATTGTCATAAATAAGACTACTACCGATAGTACTAGTGTTGCTCCACTTAGTAATATAGTTGGCAGTCCCTGACCCATCAACACCACCGCCACCGCCAGCCACACCGCAGCCAATCACTCCGCCAGTCGTACTCAGGCTGCCGCAATCCGATAAATTATCAGAGCCTATCTTTAAGCCGCTGTCCACCAATAAATTCGCATCTCCATACATCACTAATGAACTGCTGGCGGTATTGTCTAAAAAATTAATAAAGTTATGACAATTATTAGAAAGATCACAAACTTCATGCCAGATACCCCAATTATTTGGGTCTGCAGGATCATTAAATCTAAATTGCAAATATTGATTACCGCCGGTTGCATCACCTTCAATAACCAGGGCCAGTTGGCTAGATACTCTATTTTCATCATTATGGTAATTCGAGTAAAAACCATAGACTGGCAAATCTACAGTAGAATCCAAGTATCTTTGATCTTGAGAATTAAAGGAACTTTGACTATTGTTTATAGCCCCGCCTGGTGCTACTTGGGCACTTCTCATAGCAATAGCTCTGCTACTGCCAGAAATATTAAGGCCATAGGTACCGCCATCAGCTACCACCACCGAAACTCCATCATGATAAAGCTCACCAGTTGCTGATACAGCTAGCCCATAGGCATTGGATCTGATATAATTTAGATAGAGGAAATCGCTAGTTGAAGAACTGGATTTAAAAAATAAACTGCCCTCATCATTAAAAAAACATTTAAAGCCTTCTGAACAAACACTAGGATCGGCCATGACTGGCAACCAATAAAATAAATTGGCAGCCAAAAATATCACTACCAAACCGCTAAAAAGCCATTTTTTATGCATAAAATTTAACACAGATTATTTGCCAATATTATAACATTTTATAGTGTTGCCCGCAAGGCAGACCATTTTTATAAACGATAATAATTAATTGTTATCTTTTTTAAACAAGGTGATTGCCATTGATTGGTTGATGAAGATACTTGCCAGCGCCACCACAGCTCTTCAGCTGGTTGAATAAAATCAAGACGTTGCCCTAATTCAACATTCTGCCAATTCTGGCCGTCGGCCGACAAGGACCATTGCTGATCAATGCCTGACCAACCGCCTATTGCATCAACCAAAATCGCCCCAACAATCCGCGGTTTGACCTTATCATAGGTATTCAGGCTAACAGAAACAATTTGACCATTGGCTGGAGCAATAAAACCAAGATCATTAACTAGCCACAATTTAGCTTGCTCCCGACTGTCCACGGTTTTGGCCAATAATTTTTGACCATCGGCAACAAAATGAGCTGACTGACTATCTATGGGCAATTCTTTAGATAAGTCCAGACCGCCCTCAATCCAGGCGGTTTTATTTTGCCAAAATTTCAACCAGCGAACTGGCTGAGCAGACTGATTAAAAACATACCAAGTAGTATCGCTGCCTTGTTCAGAATAGATAATCTTAGGCCGGAAACCACCAGCATTAATTCTAATGCCAAAAAAATGACTTAAATCCCTAATTTCCGAACCATTAACCTGCCAGGCCAAACCATCGTAGGCGCTATATAAAACCAAAAAGCTCTCAGCTCGACCGCCAGCCGCTAGATAACCAAGATATTGACTTGTAACCGGTTGCCCAATTTTATCTAATAATTTAACAGCCTCAAAACTACGGCCATCAAATAGCCAAGCTAGTGGTTGATATTGTTTTTCAGCAATTTTTTGCACTCCGCCAATTAACCAACGATCGGCCAATAAACTAACAGTTAAATTGATCAGTTTGGTTTGATTGTCCAGTGGCAAGACTAGCGGTTGATGATTATAGATCAAGCGATCAGCCTCAAGATATAAACATTTATCTTTTAAACAAAATTTATCTTTAGCTAACGACGAATCAACCAATTGACACTCAGCGGTCATTTTAGAACAATCGCCCAAAGATTGCCATTCGAAATTGGGCTGAAAACTAAAAACCATGGCTGAGGAGTCGCGCGTTAAAGTGGTTTTCTCTTGATCAAGCCAAGCTGTACCAGAAAATGAATCACCAAAACTAGAAAAATATTCAACTGGCGCGGTGGTGGTTACTAAGGGTTGGCTAAACGTGGTAGTGGTTGTGTGAGCCAGCGAACTAACTGGCGGTTGCCAAAAAACCAACCACAGCCAAGCGCCGAGCAGGCTAACTACAAAGACAAAAACACAGATAATCTGTGTTTTTGTAGTAATCATATCAATTGTCTGGTTAAAACTATTTGACAATCATAGTGCCCTTTTCACCACGAGCAGCATGTCCTGGCACATCGCAGTGAAAGGCATATTCGCCAGCTTTGGGAGCATTAAAAGTAATGGCTCTGGTCTCATCAGGGCCAACACCAATAGCTACGGCCGCTAAAACTGAATCATCAAACAATAAAACATGGGTCATTTTATCTACTGAAGTCAATGACAGGGTAACTAATTGACCGGCTTTGACCTCAAAAGTACTGGGTTTAAAGCCCTCGGCGCTACCAGTTAAATTAACCGATCCACTAGGCAGAGCCTCAACACTAATAGGCGCCGTTTGTTGTGGAGCTTCTGGAGAACCAGGACGAGCGTCATTTTTAACTGGTTTACCGGTTGGCGTAACGACAATATTCTCCATAACTTTACTAGTACCCTCAACAACTGGTTTGGCCTGCATAACTTCTTCTGGGGTAGCAATAGCTTTTTCTGTATCTAAATTAGTTGGCGCCACCTTAATTTCAGGCTCTTGAGATGTTTTGCTGCCGGAATTCTTGTTGCCGGCCATCACAACGACCATCACCAAAACAATGGCCAAAACAGCCACGCCAGCGATGATTAACAAATTCTTTTTGTTGTCCATAAAACATTAAATTTAATAAATAATTATGTTTAATTAAAAACGTTTATATTATAACACTCTACCAATTAACTGCCAATGTTATGACCTACTTAATAATTAAGGAAGCCTTTTCAGTTTGGTCAATGGCT